>CANFYL010000022.1 GCA_947451285.1 Comamonadaceae bacterium | reverse complement strand
GCACCAGCGTGCTGTATGCCATGAAAGAAGTATTTGGCTCTGGCCATGTCGAGTTCACCCCAGACAATGTGTATGGCATTTTGTCGATCTTCTTTTGGACACTCACCACCATCGTGTCGGTGAAGTACGTGGCCTTGGTGCTGCGTGCTGACAACAATGGCGAAGGCGGTTTGGTGGCCATGTTGGCCCTGGCATCTATGTCGGTCAAAGACAAACCCAAGCTGCGCAGCAAGATGCTGCTGGTGGGCATTTTTGGCACCTGTTTGTTTTATGGCGATGGGGTCATCACCCCGGCCATTTCTGTGCTGTCAGCGGTGGAGGGTTTGGAGGTGGTGTCCCCCGCCTTCAAGAAGTATGTGATTCCACTGACCCTGATCATCTTGTTTGGTTTGTTTGCGGTGCAAAAACGTGGCACTGGTGGCATTGGTAAGTTTTTTGGCCCGATCACGGTGGTGTGGTTCATCGCCATTTCAGCGTTGGGTGTCTATCACATTGCCGCCCATCCCGAAATTTTGTGGGCCATCAGCCCGCATTACGCTTTGACTTTTATCTTCAACGAACCAGAGGTCACCTTTTTGATCTTGGGCGCGGTGGTCTTATGCGTCACGGGCGGTGAAGCCTTGTATGCAGACATGGGCCACTTTGGCAAAAAACCAATTCGCATGGCCTGGTTCTTGGTGGTCATGCCCGCATTGACTCTGAACTATTTTGGACAAGGGGCGTTGTTGTTGAGCAACCCTGCGGCAGTGGCAAACCCGTTCTTTTTGATGGCTCCGGACTGGTTGTTGGTGCCCTTGGTGGCGCTGGCCACCGCTGCCACGGTGATTGCTTCTCAGGCCTTGATCTCAGGCGCCTTCAGCGTCACCAAGCAAGTGGTACAGCTTGGATTCTTGCCCCGCTTGCAAGTGCTACACACCAGTGTCAAAGACACTGGTCAAATCTACATCCCGTTTGTCAACTGGGGTCTGTTTGCCACCATCGTGCTGGCCGTGATGATGTTCAAGTCGTCGAGTAACTTGGCGGCAGCCTACGGCATCGCTGTGTGTACCGATATGCTCATCACCACTGTGCTGACCTTCTTTGTGATTCGCTACAGCTGGAAATACCCGCTGTGGTTGTGCGTGAGTGCAACAGGCTTTTTCTTCTTGGTTGACTTTGCTTTCTGGGCGTCAAACTTGCTCAAGCTGTTTGAAGGTGGCTGGTTCCCCTTGCTGATTGGCGCTGCGATTTTGATGCTCATGCTCACCTGGCGCGATGGGCGGGCCATCTTGTATGAAAAACGTCAAGCCGAGGCTATGGATTTGTCGAGTTTCTTGGAGGCTGTGTTTGTGTCGCCTCCTACCCGAGTCGATGGCACAGCGGTATTTTTGACATCTGGCAAAGGTACAGTGCCCAACGCCATGCTGCATAACCTGAAGCACAACAAAGTTTTGCACCAGCAAAACTTGTTTGTGAATGTGCAAAACCATGAAGTACCTTGGATAGACTCCAAGGAGCGCTTGGACGTGCAATCCTTGGGTCACGACTGCTGGCAGGTGGTGATTCATTACGGTTTCAAAGACAACCCCGACGTACCCGGCGCTTTGGCACAGTTGCGCGGCATGGGCTGCGAAGTCAGTCCCATGACCACCAGCTACTTTTTGTCGCGCGACAGCATCGTGCCCACCATTGGCACGGGCATGGCGCAGTGGCGTGAAAAACTGTTTGCGCAAATGCACCTCAACGCCAGCTCTGCCGCTGACTTCTTGAACCTGCCCAGTAACTCGGTCGTCGAGTTGGGCAGCAAGATCGAGATTTAAACCATGCAGATCCTCTTCGTGGCCGATGCGCTGGCGTCTTTCAAGATCTACAAAGACACCACCTTCGCCATGATGCGTGAAGCGCAACGCCGTGGCCACCAGGTGTTGGTGTGCGAGCCACACCACCTCGTGTGGCAAAGCGGTCAGAAGGTCACCGCACGGGCTCAGCGCATTCGCCTCACGGGTGAGGCCGATGCGTGGTTTGAGGTGCAAGGTGTCGATGCACACTTGGCCTTGCACAGCATGGACGCGGTGATCATGCGCAAAGATCCGCCCTTTGACAGCGAATACTTTTACGCCACCCACTTGTTAGAGCAAGCCGAGCGCGAAGGCGCCCAGGTGTTCAACAAACCCGCAGCGTTGCGCGACCATCCCGAGAAGTTGGCGATTCTGGAGTTTGCGCAATTTATCAGTCCCACGCTGGTGACCCGCGATGCGCAGGCCATCAAAGACTTTCATGCCCAGCACCAAGACATCATCTTGAAGCCGCTCGACGGCATGGGTGGCATGGGCATTTTTCGTGTCAAAGCCGATGCTTTGAATCTGGGCGCCATCATTGAAACCCTCAACCGCGACGGTGCCCAAACCGTGATGGTGCAAAAGTTTTTACCGGCTATTGCGCAGGGCGACAAACGCGTGTTGGTGATTGGTGGTCAAGTGGTGCCGTATTGCTTGGCACGCATTCCTCAGGGCGGTGAAGTGCGTGGCAACTTGGCCGCAGGCGGCAAAGGCGTGGCACAAGCCATTTCGCCGCGCGACCGTGAAATTGCCGAGGCGCTGGGCCCGGTGCTGGCGGCACGGGGTTTGTTGTTGGTCGGCTTGGACGTGATCGGTGACTGCTTGACCGAGGTGAACGTCACCAGCCCGACGTGCTTTCAAGAAATCTTTGACCAAACCGGCTGCAACGTGGCGGCTTTGTTTGTGGACGCGTTGGAGGCGGCGTTAAGTCACTGAGAGGCTTTAGCCCGAGACAACCCTTCCATCCACAAACACCTTCAACGCACCCGGTGCAAACGGTGTCCATACCTCGTCGGTGGTCAGCGGAGCGGTTACCACCACAGCCACGCGGTCATCAGGCTCGGCGTGATCGGCAAAATTGATACGCATGTCTTGATCGCTCAAGGTGGCGGTGGCGAATGGATGGCGCCGCTCGAGGTAACACAAGTGGGTGGAGGCATGGGCCCACAGGGCCTGACCATTTGAGAGTAAAAAGTTGAAGGTGCCATGTTTGGCAATGCGCGGCACCAACTCGCGCAGGGTCAGCGTGAGCTCTGTCACCGATGGCACGCTGGCATGCGACTTGGCCAGCTCTTGCATCAGCCAGCAAAACGCTTGCTCGCTGTCGGTTTGTCCCACCGGTCTGAAATTGCCGTGCAAGCGTGGGGCATAGTTTTCTAAATTGCCGTTGTGTGCAAACACCCAATAGCGGCCCCACAACTCACGCACAAACGGGTGGCAGTTTTCCAGTGCCACCTTGCCTTGGGTGGCTTTGCGGATGTGCGATATCACATTGCGGCTTTTGATCGGGTAGCGGCGGATCAGTTCTGCCACCGGCGAGGTGCTGGCGGGTAAATGGTCGATGAAGTGGCGCAGGCCCCGGTCTTGGCTTGAGCCTTCAAAAAAGGCGATGCCCCAACCATCGGCATGGTGGTCTGTCACACCCGCGCGTTGTGCAAACCCGCTAAAGCTGAAGGTGGCATCAGTGGGGTTTTTACAATTCAGGCCGAGCAGTTGACACATGGTGGTTTCTCGCAATCAAGGACGAACCGTTTGCGCGTGGTCTCGAATTTTCCAAGCCGCCAGCATCGCCAGTGCGCAGATGGCTGCCAACAGCAAAAACACTTCGTCAAACGCAGCCAAACGTGCCATTGAAGTGTGGGTGTTGGTCAATGTGTCGCCATGTACGGCGAGTCGCCACTCCAGCAAGATGCCGCACAAGCTCACGCCAGCAGCGCCGCCGAGCATGCGTAAAAAGTTGATGGTGCTCGCTCCTTGAGGAATCAGTTGCGTATCCAAACTGCGCATGGCGCCGATGTTGAGCGACGGCAACACAAAGCCCAGACCCACGCGGCCCAGCAATGTCAGCAGCACTAACACCCACAAGGCGGTTTGTAAATCGACGACCAACATCAGTGCAAACGACAAGGTGAGCATCGCCAAGCCAAAGCTGACCAACAAATGTGTGGGATGGGTGCTGGAGTAGCGCCCCACAATGGCAATGGTCAGTGCGAGCACCAAGCCAGCCGGTAGCAGCAGGGTACCCACGTGGCTTGCAGACAGACCCAGACCCAGTTGCAGATAGACCGGGATCAAATAGGTAGAGCCAAACAAGGCAATGCCGTAGATGAAGGCCACCACGGTGCCCATGGCAAACTGGCGATTGGCAAACAGTGCCAAGTTCATCAAGGGTAGACCGCCCCGCTGGGTCTGCCAACGCTGCCAGCCAATAAATCCCGCCAAACAACCCAAGGTGGCCAACAGCAAGCCCATCGACAGGCTGTACTGACCACGGTGCAGCATCACCAAACCGTTGAGCAGACACAAGGTGCCCACAGTGGCCAGAGCCAAACCGCCAATGTCTAGAGTGGGCTTGCCATGGTTGGCGCTCACGCCACCCGGTGCGGTGGTGGGTACATAACGGTATGAAAGCCACAGTGATGCGGCACAAAACGGCACCACCATGAAAAACAACGATCGCCAACCCAACATGTCCACCAGCAAGCCGCCAATGCTGGGGCCAACGGCGGGAGCCAACACCACGCCCATGCCAAACCAGCTGTTGGCACGGCCCTGCTCGGAGGTGTCAAACGCACGCAAGATGATGATGGCCGGTATGGGTTGCACCACACCGGCGGCCAAGCCCTCAGCCACGCGGGCCACCAGCACCAAGTTGTAGTCGGTGGACAAGCCGCCAGCCACTCCCGCGCCGGCCAGCAACAGCATGCAGCCTGTGTAAGTGCGGCGGTAGCCAAAGCGCACCAGCAGCCAAGGCGTGGTCAGCATCGACACGGTCATGGCCACCATAAAGCCCGAACTGACCCATTGCGCTTGCTCTTGGCCGATGGCAAATTGCCGGCTCATGTCGGGAATGCCCACATTCATGATGGTCGATGAAATGATCGCAGCCATCGAGCCAATCATCACCGTGGCCAACAGCAGCCAACGGTGACGCGTGCCATAACGGCTTTGCAGCTCGGCCAACGAACCGGCTTCAGGCATGCTGCGCGCTTTGGATGAGGGTGTTTGGCGCAGCGCAGTGCTGGCAAATACAGGCCTTGCCTTGCGCGGGCTTTGGGACGCGCGCCAACAGTTCAGCTGAGAACGACGCATTCACGCACCAGCAAGGTTGCGCAGTTTGACCACTGACTTTGGCGGCCTCCATGGCGCACAAATTGGGCTGACCGCAGACAGGGCAATGGCAAGGGTTGATCGAGTCAGAACTGAGGGCAGACATGCACAAAGTGTAGCGAGGCGATGCGGGCACAATGATGCACTTGTGATGTACGAATTTCCCCCCACGATCCAAGCGGCGCAGGAGCGCCTGAACTTGGTGGAGCCCAAACACTACGCCTACTCGCGCAACGATCTCAATGGCGCGGTGAGCTATTTATCGCCCTATCTCACACACGGATTTTTGAGTGTGCTGGATGTGGCCAGTGCCATGTACCACCGTCATCGCTTAGGTGTGCAGCACAAATTCATGATGGAGTTGGGCTGGCGCGAGTATTACCAACATGTCCATCGGCATTTGGGTGAAGCCGGCATCGGAACTGATTTGCACCAGGGCGTTTTGCCTGAGTCGGCTTACAGCCAAGCTTTTCCAGAGGATGTTCGCCATGCGTGTACCGGTGTGCCGGTGATTGACCAAGCGGTGTATGGGCTCTACACCACCGGTTATTTGCACAACCATGCACGCTTGTGGCTGGCCAGTTATTTGGTCCACTTGCGTAAAGTGCATTGGCGCGTGGCGGCCGACTGGATGTATGGTCATTTGTTGGATGGCGATTTGGCCAGCAACTACCTCAGCTGGCAGTGGGTGGCGGCCACGGGCAGCAGCAAACCTTATTTGTTCAATGCCGACAATGTGGAGCAATTCGCGCCACCGGCTTGGCACAGCCGTGGCACCCTGCTCGACACCAGCTATGAAACCCTAGATATCTTGGCATCCAACCCGGCCACCTTGACCCAAGCCGGCGGGCGAAATCATTTGGGCATTGATGAACCGATGGTGCGCAGTGCGCCGCCTGAAGGTCTCGGATTCAGTGCACCAGATGCCAACTCAGTCAAGGGACGCTGCGTTTGGTGGGTGCATCCTTGGGCTTTGGGCGACTTGCCGGTTGATTTGCCCAGCGACGTGGTGGTGATTTCAGCCATCTGCGCAGAGCAAATGCAAGCGCATGCCTGGAACGACCGACGCTGGAAGTTTGTGGCTGAGCGCATGGCTGCGTTAACGCCGAATCTATGGTGGGGCAGCGAGTCCGCCATCGAGGCTGCGTTGGCACAAGCGCAGGTGGTTCACACCGTGGCACATCTGCGTTTGCCAGACATGTCCACCGTGCCTTGGCAGCGGCGCCCAGCGCCCAGGTTGTTTCGTGATCTGGACAAGCCCTGCGACTCGTTTTCAAAATGGTGGGTGCAGGTCAACAAAGGTGTGCGCCACTTGCAGCAGCTGGTTTACCCCATCGCGCCAAGGGCCTGACGCGACCTCGGCTTTCACTCGCCGGGTGCTGGGCGCACCGACACCACAAAGTATTGGGTTTCACCCATGCATTCCGGCAAGCCTTTGTGTTGCTCGTACTCCATCACCACTTTCTGGCCGATGTGGGCGTTGATTTGGTCGGCCACCGCGGTGTCACGCACGGTGAAGGCAAATTTTTCTGGAATCGCTGGCATGGTGGCCAAGGCACGCACTTGCTCGCCCTCCCATGTTTTGCAGACCCAACCTTTGTAGGAGAGCTTTTGCACATAGCCCACGCTCTCACCACGCGAGTAGGTGAAGTTGTAGGTGAACAGCAGGTACAGCCCAGCCAGAACCACCACCGTCAACACCAAACCGATGAGGGTGCGCAGCGCGAAGCGCACCAGTGTTTGGGCAAAAGAGTTGGACATGTGTATTCCTTTAGGAGACGGACCTTCATCATAGTGACTTGACCCCCAAACAAACGGCACCCGCAGGTGCCGTTTGTTTGGGTTGCAGCGCTTGGCCTGGGCTTAGGCGGTACCTGCCTTTACCTTCAAGCGCCAAGCATGCAGCAAAGGCTCGGTGTAGCCGCTGGGTTGTTCTTTGCCTTTGAATACCAGGTCCACTGCCGCTTGGTACGCGGCAGAGGTGGCAAAGTTGCCCGCCATGTTTTGGTACAGCGGGTCGCCCTTGTTTTGCTTGTCCACGACCTTGGCCATGCGCTTGAAGGTGGCGTTCACTTGGGCCTTGGTCACTACGCCGTGGTGCAGCCAGTTGGCCATTTGTTGGCTCGAGATGCGCAGCGTGGCGCGGTCTTCCATCAGGCCGACGTTGTGGATGTCGGGCACTTTGGAGCAGCCCACGCCTTGGTCAATCCAGCGCACCACATAGCCCAAGATACCTTGGGCATTGTTGTCGAGCTCTTCTTGCTTCTCGGCGTCTTTCCACTTCGGCTTGGCCACCACGGGTACTTGCAACAAGTCGTTGAGCAAGACGTCGCGTTGCGCATCGGCGTCGATCTTCTCCATCTCTTTTTGCACATCACTCACCTTGACCTGGTGGTAGTGCATGGCATGCAACACCGCCGCTGTGGGGCTGGGCACCCAGGCGGTGTTGGCACCGGCTTTGGGATGGGCAATTTTTTGTTGCAGCATGGCCGCCATCAGGTCGGGCATGGCCCACATGCCTTTGCCGATTTGCGCCTTGCCGCGCAAGCCGCAGGACAAGCCGACCAGCACGTTGTTCTTTTCGTAGGCCTGAATCCAGGGCGTGGTCTTCATGTCGCCTTTGCGCAGCATGGGGCCGGCCAGCATGGCGGTGTGCATTTCGTCGCCGGTGCGGTCCAAAAAGCCAGTGTTGATGAAGGCCACGCGGCTGGCCGCAGCGGCAATACAGGCTTTCAGGTTGACGCTGGTGCGACGCTCTTCGTCCATGATGCCCAGCTTGACCGTGCTGTCGGCCAAGCCCAAGACCTTTTCCACGCGCGCAAAAAGTTCGGCGGCAAAGCCCACTTCAGCCGGGCCGTGCATTTTGGGCTTGACGATGTAGACCGAGCCGGTGCGCGAGTTGCGAATGCCGTTGGCGCCATGGCCTTGCAGGTCGTGCAGCGCGATGGCGGTGGTGACCACGGCATCTAGGATGCCTTCAGGAATCTCGTGCACTTGGCCGTCTTGGCCGGTGTAAAGGATGGCAGGGTTGGTCATGAGGTGACCCACGTTGCGCAAGAACAGCAACGAGCGACCATGCAGCTTGACAGGTTGGCCGTGGGTGCCGGTGTAGACGCGGTCGGGGTTCAAGCCACGGGTGAAGGTCTTGCCGTTTTTCTCTACCAATTCGGTCAGCGTGCCTTTGACAATGCCCAACCAGTTGCCGTAGGCCAGGACTTTGTCGTCGGCGTCCACCACGGCCACCGAGTCTTCTAGGTCGAGGATGGTGGACAAGGCGGCTTCCACCACCAAGTCGCTCACGCCTGCAGGGTCGCTGGCGCCAATGGCCGTGTGGCGGTTGATTTGCAAGTCCAGGTGCAAGCCGTTGTGTTGCAACAGCACCGACGACGGTGCGCTGGCTTGACCTTGGTAGCCAATCAGTTGCGCGGCTTTGGCCAGCGCGGTGGTCTTGCCGTTTTTCAACGTCACCACCAAGGCACCATTCACCACAGCGTAGCCGGTGGAGTCGACGTGAGAGCCGCTCTTGAGGGGGGCGGTGCGGTCGAGCACGTGGCGTGCGTAGGCAATCACTTGGGCGCCACGCACGGGGTTGTAGCCCTTGCCTTTTTCAGCGCCGTTGGCCTCAGAGATGGCGTCGGTGCCATACAGCGCGTCGTACAGCGAGCCCCAGCGCGCGTTGGCCGCGTTCAGTGCGTAGCGGGCGTTGAGCACGGGCACCACCAACTGGGGGCCGGCTTGCAAGGCCAATTCGGCGTCGACGTTTTTCGTGGTGGCCTTGGCCTTGGCAGGCACGGGCACCAGGTAGCCAATTTTTTCCAGAAAGGCACGGTAGGCCTTCATGTTTTTGATCGGGCCGGGGTGCTTGCTGTGCCACGCATCGAGCTCGGCTTGCAGGCGATCCCGCTCGGCCAGCAAGGCGATGTTTTTGGGCGCCAGGTCTTGCACGATGGCGTCAAAGCCGCGCCAAAACCCTTCGACGCTCACGCCTGTGCCGGGCAGCACTTGATGGTTGATGAACTGGTGCAAGTTACTGGCAACCTGCAGGCTGTGCACCTGGGTGCGTGGGTTGGCGTGTTGGCTCATGGGAGGTTCTCTCTGGATGAATCAAAAGGGGAGATTTTGGATCAAAGACATCGGTGTCAATATCAGTGCGAATCTTAGGGGATGACGCCAGCCCCATTGCACACGCACAAGGTGGGGTTGCCCTGACAAATACGCCGCTAATCAGGCGCCTCAGTCATCACGCGTCGGCCACCAGCAAGTTGCCGCCGCGCAGGCCGCGCCAAGTGCCCAAGGTCAGGCTCAAGATCACCAGCGAGGTCAGCGCCAGCATGCCCAGAGCGGGCAGCTGCAACCAGTCGCCCTCAGGCGTGCTGGCCAAACGCAGCGTCAAGGCGCTGAAGGCGGCCAATGGAAAGCTCAGCCCCCAAAACGACATGCCAAAGGGCTGAGCGCGCATGGCAGCCAACTGCGTCAAGGTCAAGGCCAAAAAGAACAGGGCCATGCCCCAAGCGGCCCAAGCCAGCATGACAGGCGCTTGCATCGCCAAAAGGCTCAAGCCCACCGCAGACGGTGGGGCCACACTGATGAACAAGGTGGGGCTCAGTTTGGCTGGTAATGGCCCAGCTTGGCCCCAGCGAACAAACAGCAGGGTTTGCAAAATAGGCCACAACAACAAGCCAATGCCAAATTGAGCCGCGGCCCAAGTCTCAAAGCCCAGCGGCACCCCGCCCAAGGGTGCCAATACATTGCCCACCACCGGAATGAACAGTGCAGGTGTCAGAGCGGGCCATTGCAAACCTCCCGCATCCTGTGGCCGCAGCCAGCGGCTGATCACCCAAACCGTGGCCACAAACTCCAACGCCGAACCCATGCACCAAAACCAAGCCAACGCCACATCGAGGATGGGATCGAGGTGTTGAAACAAGGCGGCGCCAAAAGCAGCCAGCAAAATCACCGACACCGGAAACGTCGCCATGAAGGCATGGCGGATCGGGTGTTGCAAGTCTTTGCGCACCGCGTGGGCGTGCAGTTTCAGGCGCCACACACTGGCCAGACACAGCAGACAAAAAATCAAGGCAGCAAAACCACCCGCTACCAAGGCCAAGCCCAGCGCCATGTCGCCCAACAACTCCGAGCCGCGCAACCAAGCCATGGCCAAACCGGTCCAACCCATCACCACAGCAAACCAAGCGGGGAAAAGATGTTCAAGCGGAGCGCCAATGCGGGTCATCCAGTGGGCTGTGTGGTCGGGAGGTGTGTGTTGCATGGGCTGAGTTTAGGTGAGGCACCCCCGTGGATAATCGCCCCATGGACAAACTCAAAGCCTTTGAGTCCTTTGTGTCGGTGGCCCAAAAGGGCAGTCTGACCGCGGCAGCCCATGCCGAGGGCGTTGCACCGGCCATCATCGGCAGGCGGCTGGATGGGCTCGAGTCGCATTTGGGTGTCAAGCTCTTGGTGCGCACCACCCGTCGCATCAGCCTGACCCACGAAGGCAGCGCCTTCTTGGAAGACTGCCAGCGCTTGTTGGCTGATGTGGCCAACGCCGAGGCCAGTGTGAGTGCCGGGGGCTTGAAGGCCAGTGGGCACTTGCGTATCACCGCACCTGCTGGTTTTGGCCGACGCCATGTGGCACCGCTGGTGCCGCAGTTTTGTGTGGCACACCCTGATGTGACAGTGTCGCTCAACCTCAGCGACCGGGTGGTCGACCTGGCCGCCGAAGGCTTTGACTGCGCGGTGCGCGTGGGCGACTTGCCTGACTCGTCCCTGGTCAGCGTGCGCATGGCCGATAACCGCCGTTTGTGCGTGGCCACGCCGGAATTTTTGGCACGCCACGGCACGCCTCAAACCCCGAACGACTTGATGCGCTTGCGCTGCTTGACGCTCTCCAGCGATGCCTCGCAAACCAGGGGCTGGGCCTTTCGTGTGCCCACCGCAGGGGGCGCGCATGAGGTGATTCATTTACGTCCAGCTGGGCGTATGGATTGTTCGGATGGACAGGTGTTACACGATTGGTGCTTGGCTGGCCACGGCTTAGCCTGGCGTAGCACCTGGGAAGTGGCAGCGCAAATTCAAAGCGGGCAATTGGTGTCGGTGTTGGACGACTTTGCGGCCGCGCCCAACGGCATTTACGCCATCTTCTCGCAACGCAAACACTTGCCCTTGCGCCTGCGTTTGTGGATTGATTTTCTCAAAGAGCGCTACGCCCAGGCTGATTACTGGGCAAGCTTGGCATGACGCAGTTACAAGCGCTCAAGTCTGTGGTGGTGTGCGCCGATGATTACGCGCTCAATGCGCCAACGTCTCAAGGCATCGTCGCTTTGTGTGTGCTGGGGCGCTTGAGCGCCACCAGCGTGATGGTGCGCTCGCCGCGTTGGTCTGAAGAGGTCGCTGCATTGCGCGAAGTTCGTGACCGCATGGATGTGGGCTTGCACTTGGACTGGACCAGTGCCTTTGCCCGGGCTGCAGGCTTTGGTCATGCCTTGGGGGGGGTGATGGGGCGGTCGCTGTGGGGCGGGTTTCGCCACAGCGACGTGCGTGACGAGATAGAGCGTCAACTCGACGCCTTCGAGGTCCATTGGCAAGCTCCGCCAGACCATGTGGACGGACATCAGCATGTGCAGCAATTTGACGGGTTGCGGCAGGCCTTGTGCGAGGTGCTGTTGCATCGCTACGGTGGATCCAGCAAGCGACCTTGGTTGCGTGTGTCTCAAGTTGCGCAAGCAGGTTTCAAAGCCCGGGTTATCTCGCGCATGGGAGCTTCAACTTTGCAATCCTGGACAGATTCTCAGGACTGGCCGAGCGTGTCTCCTTTGTTGGGCGTTTATGGGTTTGGTGGCAGCTTGACGGATTACCGCCGCCGCATGCAGGTATGGTTGCGGGACACGCCCGCTGGCGACAAGCCCGCGATCATCATGTGCCACCCAGCGGTCAGTGCCCTGCCCGACGACATCATGGGGCACGCCCGTGCCCGCGAATTTGCCTATTTAGCCAGCCATGATTTTGTGCATGACCTGCGTGACGCAGGTGTGTGCTTGGTCCGAGCAAGCGGACAAGTCTTGAAGTCTGAGTGAGTCCATTGCCATGAGCCCCTTCGTGCCTGCTTCTCCTATTGCCAACTCGCCCCTGTCATGGCGAGCGTATGTGAGCCGCTGGGCAGTGCTCTTGCTCCCCTTGTTGTTGCTGTTGCTGGCTGCTTGGCGGCCATTGGCGCTGCCCGACGAAGGCCGATATGCCGAGGTGGGGCGCTGGATGTTATCCAGCGGCGACTGGTTGACACCGCGCTTAGACGGCGTACCTTTTTTTCATAAACCGCCGTTGCTCTACTGGTTGGAGGCTGTGTCTATGCAGCTGTTTGGTGTCACGCCTTGGGCTGCTCGCTTGGTGGTGGTTTTGCATGCGTGTTTGATGTGGGGTTGTATGGTGCTGTGTACCCGCCACATCGCAGACGCTGCCACCGCACGCCGAGCCGCTTGGATGTTGGGCACCAGTTTGGCATTTTTGGTGGGAGGCCAGTATTTGAACCACGACATGGTGGTTGCTACTTGGATGGGGTTGGCGATTTGGTGCTTTGCCCGGGCATTGATGCACCCCGTGGGTGTGCATGCGAATTGGGCACGCGCAGGGTTTTTGGCGTGTGCGTTGGGCGTGTTGAGCAAGGGGCTGATTGGTGTGTTGTTGCCGGGTTTTGTGCTCACCTTGTGGGTGCTTTGGACTTGGCAGTGGCGCAAAGTGTGGGCCCTGCCTTGGGTCAGTGGCGTGCTGTTGTTTTTGGCTGTGGCCTTGCCATGGTTTTTATTGGCAGCGCGTGAACACCCTGACATGCTGGCCTACATGTTTGGCAAACACCAGTTTGGGCGTTACACCGCCACCACCTTCAACAATGCACGGCCTTGGTGGTTTTATGGCGTGGCCGTGGTGTTGCTGATGTTCCCGTGGGTATTTTTTGCGCTTGCCCATGGATGGCAGAGGGTGTGGATGGGCCTGCGACTCGCCTGGCAGCGAAAGACTGGGCAAGTACCGCTTGCGCCCATAGCGCAGCGCGCACCAGAGGACTTTGAACAGGCGTTGAGCGCCGCCAAGGCTGCGCTGGTGCAACGTCACTGGGTGGCCTTGTGTTGGATTTGGGTGCTGGGCATCTTGTTATTTTTCTCGATACCAAACTCCAAACTCATTGGCTACGCCTTGCCGGTCGTACCGCCCTTGGCTGTGTTGGCAGCGCTTTGGTGGCAGCAGCACATGGTGTCACGTGCGTGGGCCGGTCGGGTGTTTGCGTCACTGGTCGGGGTGTGCCTGGTGTCTGCGTTTGCTGCCAACATCGTGGCTTCGCGCTACACCCTGCGCCATAGCAGCGCCGACGTAGCGAACTTGCTCGCTTGCCACGTGGCGCCTGACGATGTAGTGGCTGCCGTGGATGAATATCCCTATGACCTGCCTTTTTATGCGCAGCTTTCTCAGCCCATCGAGGTGCTGCAGGATTGGGACAACGAGCGCCGCACGGCGGGCGATAACTGGCGGCGTGAGTTGTTTGAAGGGGCTGACTTTGATGCCCAAGCTGCCCGCGTGTTGCAGCCGGTGAGCCGCTTGGACGCCTTGCAACAGCAATCCAGTGCCTGGGTGTTGGCCCCCAATGACTCAGCTCGGGTGAACCTACAGCGCCACACGGGCTTTGATTTGGTGTTGGGCGGACAGGCCTGGTCTCTCTACCGCAGCAAGGCCGCTGGCTCAGTGGCTACGCCGGAAAGCCCACAGGCGACTGAGCGCAAAGGTTTGGGCCGATGCCAGCAACAGCGCGACGAACAGCGCTGACAACGACGGCAGGCCGAGGCCACGCAACAGCGCCACAAAGATCACTTCGTTGGCGGCAAACCCTGCCAGTGCAGTCACAGCAAAGCGGCGCAAGCTTTGCCAAAAAGACGTGCCAGCGTCTTGAAAACTCAGCCAGCGGTGGCCTGCAAAGCTCACCGCAAATGCCACCACAAAGCCGGCCGCATTGGCCAACTCGGGCCACAGATAGGGCTCGGCCCATGCAAATACGCCCAAGTGTGTGAGCGCCGCGCTGGCGCCCACTACCCCAAACCAAAGGCCCGTGCGCAAATTGTTCATGGTGGGCTTAAATGGCGACGTTGTCGTCACGGGGTAAGTCAGGGGGTGCTGGCGCTTTCGGCGGGGTCAGGGCCAAGCCAGCGCCCCAGCGCTGCTGCACCAAATACAACGGACGTTGTTTGACCTCTTCATAAATGCGACCCACATACTCAGCCAAGATGCCAATCGATAGCAATTGAATGCCGCTGAAAAACATCAGCCCTACCACCAAGGTGGCATAGCCCGGCACATTGATGCCCCAGAAAAAATACTCTGCCACCACCCAAGCGCCGTAGCCCATGGACAGCATGGACAGTAGCAAGCCAACCAGCGTCAAGGCGCGCAAGGGTGCAATTGAAAACGCCAGCACACCCGTCAAAGCCAAAGCAAACGAGCCACGCAAGCCAAAGCTACTTTCTCCAGCGGCGCGGGGCAGCGGTTCGTAGTCGATGGCGGTGCTGGCAAAGCCCACCCAGGCATACAGACCTTTCATAAACCGGTTGCGCTCGGGCAGTGCCTTGAGGGCGTCCACCACTTGGCGATCCATCAGGCGAAAGTCGCCCGCATGTGGCGGAATCTTGACCCGGTTGCCGGTGTTGATGAGTTTGTAGAACATGCCCGTCAGACCGGCATGCAGGGCCGACTGGTCGTCGCGGGTGCGGCGAATGGCGTACACCACGTCTGAGCCTTCGCGCCATCGTTGCAGCATGTCGGTCACCAGCGACACCGGGTGTTGCCCGTCCGAGTCCATCAACACCACCACCTCGCCACGCGCCGCATCCACGCCTGCCATCAGAGCGGCTTCTTTGCCAAAGTTACGCGACAGGTTGATGCCCACCACCTGCGGGTGAGCGGCGCACAAGGCCTCGATCACTTGCGCCGTGTTGTCTCGGCTGCCGTCGTTGATCAGCACGATCTCAAGCTGCGAGCACAAGGCTTGCAGCGCGGATAAAACTTGGGGCACCAAGACGCCTAAGTTTTGCCCCTCGTTGTAGGCGGGCATCACGCAGGAGAGCGTTGGGGTGTATTGAAAACGATCGGAGGTGTGGGGGGGGTGAGGCTGGCGCATGGGTAGATCATGCCAAAAAAAGAAATGGGGTCGCCCGTAAAATCCCCGCATGCTCCTCGTCAAACAAGAATTGCTGGCCGCTTTGAGCCAAGCCCTCGATGGTTTATTGCCCGGCACCGGCAACAAGGCCGCCTTTGAATCGCCCAAAGTGGCGGCCCATGGCGACTTCGCCATCACCGCGGCCATGCAACTGGCCAAGCCCCTCAAGCTCAACCCCCGTCAGCTGGGGGAACAGCTGCGCGAGGCCTTGTTGGCCGCGCCCGCTTACCAGCAGTGGGTGCAAGACATTGAGATCGCTGGCCCTGGCTTCATCAACATCCGCCTCAAGCCAGCTGCCAAGCAACAGGTGGTGCGCGAGGTGTTGGCGGCGCAAGACTGTTTTGGTTTTCAAGCCGACAACGGCCATCGTGTGCTGGTGGAATTTGTCTCGGCCAACCCCACCGGGCCCTTGCATGTGGGCCATGGTCGCCAGGCCGCTTTGGGTGACGCCATTTGCAATCTGTTTGCCACCCAGGGCTTCAATGTCTACCGCGAGTTTTATTACAACGACGCAGGCGTGCAGATCAACACCTTGGCTACCAGCACGCAGCTGCGCGCCCAAGGCTTCAAGCCCGGGGACGCGCAGTGGCCCAGTGGTGAGAACGCGCCGGCCTACAACGGGGACTACATCGCCGACATCGCAGCTGACTTTTTGGCCAAGAAGACGGTCACCTCGGATGACCGTGAATTCACAGGCAGCGGTGACGTGAACGACCTTGATGGCATGCGTCAATTTGCCGTGGCCTATTTGCGTCACGAGCAAGACCTGGACTTGAAGGCCTTTGAGGTCAAGTTCGACAACTATTACCTGGAGAGCAGCCTCTACACCAGTGGCCGCGTGGACAACGCGGTGCAAACACTGCAAGCCGCTGGCAAAACCTATGAGCAAGACGGCGCGCTGTGGCTCAAGAGCACCGACTACGGTGACGACAAAGACCGCGTGATGCGCAAGACCGACGGCAGCTACACCTACTTTGTGCCCGATGTCGCCTACCACTTGGCCAAGTGGGAGCGCGGCTTCAGCCGGGTGGTCAACATCCAGGGCACCGACCACCACGGCACCATCGCCCGCGTGCGTGCGGGCTTGCAAGCTGCTTCGTCGGTGGATGGGCTGGGCATCCCCCAGGGCTACCCCGACTACGTGTTGCACACCATGGTTCGGGTGATGCGGGGCGGTGAAGAGGTGAAAATTTCCAAGCGCGCCGGCAGTTATGTGACGCTGCGTGACTTGATCGAGTGGACCAGCAAAGACGCAGTGCGCTTTTTCTTGCTCTCGCGCAAGCCCGACACCGAGTACACCTTCGATGTCGACTTGGCGGTGACCAAAAACAACGACAACCCGGTGTACTACGTGCAGTACGCCCACGCGCGCATTTGCTCGGTGCTGCGCAGTTGGGCCGACAAAGATGGCGGCGACGTGGCGCAGTTGAAAGGCGTGGACTTGTCCGCACTCGACAGTCCGCAAGCCCAAGCCCTCATGTTGCTGCTGGCCAAGTACCCCGAGATGCTGAGCGCGGCAGCGCACGACTTTGCGCCCCACGACGTGACCTTTTACTTGCGCGACCTGGCCGCCAGCTACCACAGCTATTACGATGCCGAGCGCATTTTGGTGGACGATGAGGCGGTCAAAAAAGCGCGCTTGGCGCTGGTCGCAGCGACCGCGCAGGTGCTGCACAATGGGCTCAAGGTGTTGGGCGTATCGGCCCCAACCAGCATGTGAGGGGCTGACCATGCGGGACACAACTTCAACGGGACGGGACATGAGACAGCAGCGCGGCTCAACCTTGGTGGGCTTCATCATCGGATTGGTGGTGGGGCTGGCAGTGGCGTTGGGGGTGGCGATCTACGTCACCAAGGTGCCAATCCCTTTCATGAACAAAGGCCAGGGCCGCAATGCCGATCAAGACGCAGCCGAAGACAAAAAGAACAAAGACTGGGATCCCAATGCGCCTTTGTATGGCAAAAACCCAGCCAAGCCCAGCGACAAAGGCGATGGCTTGGATGTCAAGCCTGATCCGGTCTTGCCCGCGCCAGCCGCCAAATCTGATGCTGCCACCAAGGTAGACCCTAAGAGCGCCGATCCCTTGGGGGATTTGGCCAAGGCCAAGTCGTCAGAGGCCAAACCCGTCGATGGCAAAAGCGCAGAGTTCAAGCCTGCTGTGGTTGGGGGTGACCCTTTCATTTACTTTGTGCAAGCTGGCGCTTTTCGAACCAATGAAGAGGCTGAGGCTCAGCGCGCCAAACTCGGCATGTTGGGGCTGGAAGCCAAAGTGAGCGAACGCGACCAAGGGGGCCGTACCGTCTACCGTGTGCGGGTGGGTCCTTTGGACAACAAGGCCGATGCCGAGCGCGTGCGAGACAAGCTGGAAACCGCCCATTTGGATTCCGCCATGGTGCGGGTCCAGCGTTGATTTTTAATTTGAGGTGCCTATGAAACGTCGTGATTTCTCCCTGACCGCATTGACTGTGGCCTCGTCTGCTTTGTCCTTGAATGTGCAGGCGCAGGCCAAAAAGCCCGAGGAGGGCATTGATTTTCTAGCCTTGGACAAGCGTGTGCCTACCGAAGTAGGTGAAGGCAAGATTGAAGTCATCGAGTTCTTTTGGTACAGCTGCCCACACTGCAACGCGTTTGAGCCGCGTTTTGCCTCGTGGCTCAAAGCGGTCCCCAAAGATGTCGTGGTCAAGCGCGTACCGGTTCGTTTTCGCGATGACTTTGAAGCCCAGCAGCGAGCCTATTTCGTGTTTGAAGCATTGAACATGGTGGATGCTATGCACGGCAAGTTGTTTCATGCCATTCATACCGAACGTCAATCGCTCAATACCCTGGCCGCTCTGTCAGCTTGGACCGACAAAAACGGTATCTCTGCCAATAAATTCACAGAGACTTTCAACAGCTTTGGCGTAGCCACCAAAGCCCGTCGTGCTACACAATTGCAAGAGTCGTTCAAGGTACAAGGCGTGCCAGCTTTAGGGATTGCAGGACGTTTCTACACCGATGGGTCTCTTACCCAAACCATGGATCGTGCCTTGCAAGTGACGGACTATTTGATTGGGGAAGTCCGCCGCGGACGATAAGCTTGGCTTGTGGCGCGGCGCTGGGGGGGTGGTTAGAATCTACGCATAACCTACAGCAATATTCGTGCCTTGACCTCATTCGTTTCTTTTTCGCTGATTCTGCTGATGGCTTTGGTGCCGGCGTCAGCGTTCGCAGAAAAATCCGACAGAGACAAGCCTTTCAACATTGAGGCCGACAGCTTGGTTCACGATGAGCTCAAGCAAATCAGCGTGTTCAAAGGTCGCGCAGTGTTGACCAAGGGCACGATGGTGATTCGAGGCGAACGCATTGAAATCCGCCAAGATGCCGATGGCTATCAGTACGTCGTGATCCTGCCAGAGTCCAATAAACGTGCTTTTTTTCGGCAAAAGAGAGAAGGTGTGGACGAGTACATGGAGGCCGAAGGGCTGCGCATCGACTACGACGGGCGCAACGACCAAGTCACCCTGAATGAGCAAGCCGAAGTACGTCGCTACCGTGGCGCTGTGTTGGCCGACCAAATGTCGGGTAAACGCATCGTCTACAACAACCTGAGCGACGTATTCAGCATCGACGGACAAAAAGCCGGCGAAGCCGGTAAATCCGCCGCGACACGGGTACGCGCTACGCTGGCGCCGCGCAGCACAGCCACGGACAAAAAGTGATCGCGACGCTTGTCCCACCCCTCCCTGTTGATACCACGGTGAGCCGTCTCGAAGCACTGCATTTGCAAAAAGCCTATGGCAGCCGCAAGGTGGTGCACGACGTGTCGATTGCTGTGTCCAAAGGCGAAGTGGTGGGCTTGCTCGGCCCCAATGGCGCTGGCAAAACAACCTCTTTTTATATGATCGTTGGCTTGGTGCGAGCCGACGCGGGCAGCATCACCATCGACGGACAACCCGTCACGCACTTGCCGATTCACCGGCGTTCACGTTTGGGCTTGAGTTATTTGCCCCAAGAGGCTTCCATTTTTCGAAAACTCAATGTGCAAGACAACGTCCGCGCCGTGCTGGAGTTGCAGCGTGATGACCAAGGTGCCCCGTTGAGCGAACAGGAGATAGAACGCCGTTTGACGTCCTTGTTGCAAGAGCTGCGGGTCGAGCATTTGCGCATGTCGCCTTCTGTGGCTTTGTCGGGCGGTGAGCGCCGTCGGGTGGAAATTGCGCGTGCCTTGGCCACGCAGCCGCGTTTTATCTTGTTGGATGAGCCCTTTGCTGGCATCGATCCAATCGCCGTGATCGAAATTCAACGCATCATTGGGTTTTTGAAAGCGCGTGGCATTGGGGTGCTCATCACCGACCACAACGTGCGCGAGACCTTGGGCATTTGCGACCACGCTTGCATCATCAGCGAAGGCCGTGTGTTGGCGCAAGGCAAACCTGCCGAGATCATAGAAAACGCCGATGTCCGGCGCGTCTATCTCGGCGAACACTTCCGCATGTAGCCATGTCCTCCATGCACGCCCTATGAAGCAAGGTCTCTCCCTTCGTGTCTCACAGCACTTGGCGCTCACGCCTCAGTTGCAGCAGTCGATTCGCCTGTTGCAACTGTCCACACTGGAGCTGAGTCAAGAGATTGAGCAAATGCTCGACGAGAACCCGTTTCTTGACAAAGAGTTTGAGGACGCGCCTCGCGAAGAGTTTGGCTTGACGCAGTCCGATGCCCCTGCGCAAGTCGACGACGCCGAGCCCGCGCGTGAAATGGCGGCGCTGGACACGGTGTCTGAAATCACGGTTGACAACACGGCCAGCGACACCGAACCCAGTGTGGACGGTGTGGCCGAGAGCTGGGAGGGGGATGGCAGTGTGGAGTTCTCGGCCGATGACTCCGAGTGGGGCGGTGACGCCCCTGCGCACAACAACACCGGCGGTGACGATGCGGCCGACGCCACCGAGTTGGCGCGCAGCCAAGAGTCGTTGGCGGCCCACTTGCACCGCCAGGCCTTGTCCTTGCGTTTGAGTGAGACAGACCGCTCGGCCCTGCGCTACCTGATTGAAAACCTCAACGACGACGGCTACCTAGAAGACTCGCTGCGCAGCTTAGCCGAAGGCTTGGCTGCAGACGATGAAGAGCAACTTGAAGAACTGGAACATCGTTTCCAAATGGCGCTGCATTTGCTGCAAAGCTTAGAGCCCGTCGGCGTGGGCGCCCGCGACTTGGCCGAGTGCCTGTGTCTGCAACTCAAGGCCTTGAAGCCCCAAGGCGAAGAAGCACAAGCGGTGTGCGCTGTGGCCCTGCGCATGTGCCAGCAGCCGCTGGAGTTGCTCGCCAAGCGCGATATCAAGCGCTTGATGGTGGCGCTGGGCGACAGCGAGGCGCACATCAAAGCGGCCATTCCGCTGATTGCCCGACTCGAACCGAAACCGGGTCGGCGCTTTGCCGATGTGGAACGCCATGTGGTGGTGCCCGATGTGCTGGTGACGCGCGTTGGCAAATCAGCCACACCCAAATTTCGCGTCATGCTCAATCCCGATGTGATGCCACGTCTGCGCGTGCACGACATCTATGCCAACGCCTTGAAGGGCGGCAAGGGCGAGGCCCACCAAGGCTTACAGCAACGGCTGCAAGAGGCGCGCTGGTTCATCAAAAATATCCAGCAGCGCTTTGACACCATCTTGCGGGTGAGCAACGCCATTGCCGAGCGGCAGAAAAACTTCTTCATCCACGGCGAACTGGCCATGCGTCCGATGGTCTTGCGCGAGATCGCCGAAGAGCTGGGGCTGCACGAGTCCACCATCAGCCGCGTCACCACCAACAAGTACATGAACACGCCGTTTGGCACCTTTGAGCTGAAATACTTCTTCGGCTCTGGGCTGGAAACAGACAGTGGCAACAACGCATCCAGTACTGCGGTGCGTGCCCTCATCAAACAATTCGTGGCCAGCGAAAACCCGAAAAAACCTTTGTCAGACAACCAGTTGTCCGAGATGCTCAAAGAGCAAGGCATTGAGTGCGCACGCCGCACCGTGGCCAAGTACCGCGAGGCGCTGCGGATTGCGCCGACCACTTTGCGCAAGGCGCTGTAAACACTAGCTCGGCTGCCCTGCAAGGCCTTGGCCGCGGGATCGGCTTTGAACGGATCACCATGAATCAACTCCATCTCTTTTTACCGTGCGCCGCAGGCGTGGAAACTTATCTGGCCACCGAGGTGCAGCGCATCACCGGCATCGGCGCGGACGACTTGCGCGCCTTTCGCGCTGGGGTGATGGTGCGCGGCTCGTGGCGCGACGCCATGCTGCTCAACCTGCACAGCCGTTTGGCGCAGCGTGTGTTGGTGGAGCTGTCGTACACCCAATACCGCTCGGAACAAGACTTGTACAACGCCGCCTCCAACGTGGCCTGGGAGCTGTGGTTCACGCCCAAACAGAGCTTCAAGATCGAGATCACCGCGCAGCACAGCCCCCTCAAGAGCCTGAACTTTGCCGCGCTCAAAATCAAAGACGCGGTGGCCGACCGCTTTCGCAACAAAGGCGGTGTGCGCCCCGATGTGGACACCCGTTGGCCCGATTCACGCATCTACGCCCACCTGACCACCGACGAGCTCACCCTCTACATCGACACCTCGGGCGAGCCCTTGTTCAAACGTGGCTGGCGCGTCGACAAAGGCGACGCACCTTTGAAAGAAACCTTGGCCGCAGCCATGTTGGCGGCCAGTGGCTGGAGCCAGGGTGACGGCACGCCCGCCAACCCCGACGGTTGGTGCGCGCAGGGCGTGCCTTTGTATGACCCCTGCTGCGGCAGCGGCACCATCGCCATTGAGGCAGCGCAAATTGCGTGCAACATCGCGCCGGGCTCGATGCGCCGCTTTGGCTTTGAAAAGCTGGTGCCGTTTCAGCTCCATGTGTGGCAAGGCTTGTTGGAAAACGCGCGTGGCCAGCAGTGCGCACCGCGTGCACCTGTGTTTGGCAGTGACGTGGCGTTTCGCATGGTTGACTTTGCACAGCGCAATGCCGAGCGTGCTGGTGTGGCCCATGCGGTGGAGTTGCGCGGCGGTGATGCGCTGCAACGCATGCCGCCCTCTGACCTGCCCGGCGTGATGTTGGTCAACCCACCGTACGGCGAACGCATTGAGGCGGCTGGTATTGCGGGTGCCGCACGTCGTGCCCGTTATGCACCGCCCACCGAGTACGTGTCGCCCTATGAAGATGTGATGGACTACGAAGTGCCCGACGGTGCGCGCCTCGATACCCCGCGCTTTGGCGCGCGTGAGATCACGCAAACCGAAGACGGTGGCGATTTTTTCAGCCAGCTCGCCAGCCACTGGAAAAAGAACTACCCCGGTTGGACCGCCTGGATGTTGACCCCCGACCTCAAGTTGCCTGGGCGCATGCGCTTCAAAGAATCGCGCCGCGTGCCCATGTGGAACGGTCCCATCGAGTGCCGCATGTTCCGCTTCGATTTGCGTGCGGGCTCCATGCG
>CANFYL010000021.1 GCA_947451285.1 Comamonadaceae bacterium | reverse complement strand
GCAATGCGCTCAGCCACACAGCCGGTGCGCATCTTCATCATGTCGTGCATGCGACGTTGCTGCTGCAAATACCCTTGCGTGATAACACTGAAACGAGACAACTCGAAGTTCAGCACTTGCTTGCTTGCGACAACAGGCGTTAACGCCGTGACGCTGTATACATAGGGTTCTTCGAACAGGGATTCGATGCCCAGCAAATCACCAGGCAAAGCCAGCTGAACCAGTGTGGGGCCGTCATGCCCTTGCCTTTCAATCCTGACCAGCCCTCGGATCAGACGCCAAACCGAGCCGAACTGGCCCGAGTGAAAAAGCGATTCACCTCGCCTGAGGGTTTTGATGTTTTCCATGAATAATTTCCTGCCAACTCGAAGACATGGCAGCGCGCGGCGGCCATGCCCACAAACCAGGTCCGGGCAAACGCCCAAGACCCACGTCAACGGTCAGAGGAAAAGTGCAGGTGGCCCGCGCGACGGCAGTGGCGGGGCGGTGACAGACGCGATGTGCGCGGCTTGCAGAGGAAGCAGCGCATGCGCCAGGGGGGAGGGTTGGGTCAGGTTCGCGTTGAACGCAGGCGGGGGTGCCACCACAGAGGCACACAAGGGGCAATCCAGCGTGTGGCTGGCGGTGGCGTCGTCGTCGCCCTGCACCACCAGTTTCATGCTGCCGGTGCTGGTACACACCAAGTCCATGGCCTTGGGGTTCACCATAGGCGAGGCCACAGCCACACCGAGCGACAACACAAACCACACCAGCACACAGCGGGTGAGGAAGATGGCGTGGCGCAGGTGTTGCATGGCTGAAGATTCTAACAAGGTGCTTTCACCACCTTAACAAGTTCAGCCTGAACGCGTTCAGCGGGTTTGCATTTCGCGCACACGCGCCACATCAAATTCGGTGACTGCGCCTGCGGTGTTGCCCCATTGGGTGCGGATGTGGGTCAGTACATCGGCCATGTCGCGCTCGCTCAGGGTCAACACAAACGGCGGCATGCCAAACGGCTGTGGCTGCGCGGATGTGGTGACCGAAAACCCACCGTACATGACGGTTTGCACCAGGTTGGTGGTGTGGGGCATTTGCACCGCCCAATTCCCTGCCAAAGCGGGATAGGCCTGGGCCACGCCCTCGCCTTGCTTGCCGTGGCACACGGCGCAGTGGTCGTCATACAAGACCGCGCCGCGTTGGCTGGCGCGCTGGGTGGGCGCACGTGGCGAGGGGTAAGGCACGTCGTCGGCCAGCAGATGGGCACGGGCACGCGTTTGCAAGTAGGTGGCCATGGCCGTCAAGTCGTCGACGCTGAGGTACTGGGTGCTGTTTTGCACCACCTCACGCATAGGCCCATTCACCCAGGCGTGTGGGGCATGGCCGGTTTGCAACAAGCGCACCGTGTCTTGCACAGGCACCTGGGCCAGATTAGTTTCCTGGGCACTCAGCAAGGACGGCGCATACCAATTGACCACCGGAATCAAGCCACCACTCACATCGTCCAACGCGGCACTGCCACCCAAGTCGTCACGCGGGCCATGGCAAGCGGCGCAGTGGCCCAAGCCTTCGACCAGATAGGCTCCTCGGTTCCATTCGGCGCTGTGCTGCTTCTGCTCCGTGAAGTGGGCCGGCTTGAAGTAAAGACTGCGCCACACCGCAAAGGCGGCCTGGGTGCCAAAAGGCCAGCGCAGCTCAGCAGCGGGGATAGCCTGTGCCACCGGCGCCAGGCTTTTGAAATAAGCGAACAAGGCATCGGCATCGGCACGCGTGACCAAGCTGGTGTGGTTGTAAGGAAAAGCAGGCGCCAACAAGCGCCCGTCATACGAACGCCCATGGTGCAACGCACGCCAAAAGTACTGGGCATTCCAGCGCCCCAAGCCAGTGGCGTCATCGGGCGTGAGATTGCTGGCGTAGACCTTGCCAAAGGGTGTTTCAATGGCACGCCCTCCGGCAAACGGCACTTGGCCCGGCACGGTGTGGCACGACATGCAGTTGCCCGCACGCGCCAGGTAAGCGCCTTGGGCCACTTGCTGCGCACTGTGCGTCACCCCTGAAGATGGACTGGCAGAAGGGCTTACCTCCACGCCATCGGCATAGTTGTCCAACACCACCCAGGCGGTGGTGGCTAGGAACAGGGCCAGCACAAGGCTCAACAGACGTTGCATCATGGCTGCACCTTTGCCAATGGGGCGCTGCCACAGCGCCAGGTGTCGCCGCTGCTCAACAGTTTGGCGTGCACGGCGCCTTGTGCCGCAACAGCAGGGCTGGCGTCGCTGGGCACAGCTTGCCGCACCAGGTAGTTGGCCACGGCCATCACGTCATCTGGGCTCAAGCGTTGCACCACTTGCGCCATGCAGTCCGGCGCATGGGCGCGGCGTTGGCCCGACTGCCAGGCACCCAGCTGTCCGTTCAAATAATCCAGTGGCAAGCCCAGCAGGCCGGGCACCTCAGGCGCTACCCCAGTGAGCTTGTCGCCGTGGCATGCCACGCAAGCCGGCAAACCTTTGCTGGTGTCACCCTCGCGGGCCAGCATCTGACCACGCGCCAGCAGCGCAGGCGAAGCACTGTTGGCCTGCAAGGCTGGCGCTGGGTAGGGCACCTTCAAAGCCGAGAAGTACTGCGCCATGTCTTGCAAATAGGCGTCAGACAGGGGGTCGATCAAGCGCGCCATCAGGTCGTAATGGCGTCGCCCCTGTTTGAAGTTTTGCAACTGGTTGTACAGATAGCCTGCGGGCTTGCCCGCTAGGCGAGGGTAATAACCATCGGGCCCGGCTTTGCCCTGCTCGCCATGACAGGCGGTGCAGGCACGGGTGCGCTCGGCCATGGTGTTTTCAAAGCCATGCGCAGACAGCACCCCACACACCATCAGCCAAGCAGACACAAAGTATTTCATGGGGTGATTGTTTCAGAGCGGCTGGCCCTGTGTCCCCATGCCACAAAACTTGAAGGTCATTGTCGGGCTTGGTCTGACTTGGCTTGACCTGGGTCAATGAAACAAGGCATGGCAAAGCGCATGATCAAGACCAACGCGAGGAACTGACATGCACACACCACACGCCCCCTCTCTCAAGCTTGCACTGGAAACCCTGCGCGAGGGCTTGTTGCAACAAATTGAACAACAGCGCGGCGGCACCAAAGGTCGCGCCGAAGTGGCGGCCGAGCACTTTGCCCACAGCGAAGATTCATCGGCCCAAGTGGCGACCGAGCGAGATTTGGAATTTGCCCTCAACGAGCGAGAAACCGCTGAACTGGCCGCCTTAGACGACGCGCTGGCTCGCTGGCGCGACGGCACCTACGGCCGATGCATCGACTGTGATGCAGACATTCCCGCTGTGCGCCTGCACGCCACGCCCGAGGCCGCACGCTGCATCGCGTGCCAAGAAAAAACCGAATCACACCCACATTAAGAAAGACATTGAGATGACCACTTTTCACGCCGTTGTCTGGCTGGACCACCAAGAAGCCCACGTGCTGATGTTTGACCGCGAGCACGTCCAGACGCAACGCATCAAATCTCGCTCGCACCACAAGCACCAAGGCAAACCGCACGACACAGCGGCCTTGTTTGAAGACATTGCCAAGGTCTTGCAGGGAACACATGAGGTGCTGCTCACGGGCCCGGGCTTGGCACGCGACGCATTTCGCGACTGGTGCAAAACACACCAAAGCGCGGTGGCGCACAGCATCGTCGACAGCATCGCCAGTGATCACCCCAGCGACGCGCAGGTGGTGGCTTTGGCGCGTCAGTACTTCAAGAAGTTCGACCAAACCACGGTCGACCCCTCACACGCCTGAGTACAGCGGGGGACGGCTTGCCGCTTGAAGTCCTCAGGCCAAGGCGACAATTTTTTGGTCGATGGCGCCAAAAACGCTCTGGCCGTCTTTGCCCTTCATCTCGATGTGGATGGTGTCGCCAAATCGCATGAACTCGGTGCTGGGTTGTCCATCCAAAATGGTTTCGATGGCACGCTTCTCGGCAATGCAGCTGTAGCCCTTGGGCCAGTCTTTCTTGCCATGGACCTCCACCCCTTGGTTGCTGATGGTGCCGCTGCCCACAATGGAGCCCGCACGCACACGGCGGGTTTTGCAGATGTGCGCAATCAGCTGGCCAAAGTGAAACGTCATGTCGGGACCGGCATCGCACATGCCGACTTTGCGGCCATTCCAAGTGGATTGCATGGTCAGGTGTAAGCGACCGCCGTCCCAAGCGTCACCCAACTCATCGAGCGTCACGGCCACAGGGCTGAAAGCCGTGGCCGGCTTGCTTTGGAAGAAGCCAAAGCCCTTGGCCAATTCATTGGGAATGAGGTGGCGCAGCGACACATCGTTGGCCAACATCACCAAGCGGATGCCCTCCAAGGCCTGCTCAGGTGTGGCTTGCATTGGCACATCCCCCGTGATCACCGCCAACTCGGCCTCAAAGTCAATGCCATATGACTCGCTGGGGCAGACCACATCGTCGGTGGGACCGATGAAGTCGTCGCTGCCGCCTTGGTACATCAATGGGTCGGCATAAAAACTCTCAGGCACCAAGGCATCGCGCGCGGCACGCACCAATTCCACATGGTTGATGTAGGCCGAGCCATCGGCCCACTGGTAAGCACGCGGCAAGGGGGCCATGCAACGGCCAGGTTCAAACGCAAACGCGTGGCGCGCCTTGCCCTGGTTCAAGGTGTCGTACAAATCTTGCAGTTGTGGGGCGATAAAGCCCCAGTCGTCCAGCACTTGCTGCATGCGCGTGGCGATGCCGCTTGCATAATGCGCCGTGCTGAGATCGCGCGAGACCACCACCAACTGCCCGTCGCGTGATCCGTCTTTGTAGGTAGCCAATTTCATGGTGTGTGTCCTGTGGGAATGGGCGATGAGGGAGCGTTGAAATTACGTATGGGTAAACAAATTTAACTAAACGTAACTTTATCGAGAATTCTATAAGATACTTGATGTGATGAAAGAACGCGCTGGCATCCAATCGGTTGAAGTCGGGTTTGCACTGCTTCAGGTGCTGGCCCAGTCCGAGGGCGCGCTGATGTTGCGCGATTTGGCCGCTTCAGCCGGCATGAGTGCAGCCAAGGCACACCGCTACTTGGTGAGTTTTCAGCGCCTAGGTTTGGTTCATCAAGACCAGGGCAGCACCCGGTACGACCTGGGGCCAGCCGCCTTGCAACTGGGTTTGGCTGCCCTGACACGACTCGACCCCGTCAAGCTAGCCCGCGAGCGCATGGCTCCCCTGATGGCTGAGATTGGTCACACCGTGGCTTTGGCGGTGTGGGGCAACCAAGGTCCGACCATCGTGCATTGGCAAGAGTCGCCGCACGCCATGACGATTTTGCGCTTGGGCGATGTGATGCCTTTGCTCACCTCGGCCACGGGTCGCTGCTTTGCGGCCTTCATGCCCCATGACTTGATCGCGCCCATGCTGAAGGTGGAATTGACTCGCTTACAGAAGATCAAGCACCACGATGTGCCCACCACGCTGTCCCAAGCCAACGCCATCCTCGACGAGGTACGCCTACGCGGATTGGCGCGCGTCACTGATGCGTTGCTGCCGGGTGTGGCGGGGTTTTCAGCACCGGTGTTTGACTCAGATGGGCACCTTGCTCTGGCCATGGTGTCGCTGGGGCCGACCTCCAGTTTTGACGCCTCATGGGGCGGCTCCCCGGCCATAGCCCTGCGGCGTGCTGCCCAGCAACTGAGCGCGGAATTAGGGCGCAGCCATACCGACTCCTGACGCGCAAGCGCGATGCAATCAGCCCCCCTTACATGTGACGTCATGCCTTTGTCGCGCACACGCGCCATGCTTTTGGTCGCGGGTGTTTTAGGGCTTCACCTGTGGCTGGTCTGGGGCAGTGGTTCTTGGTTCTCTGCCAACGAATCGAGCTTAGTCCCCGTTAAACCTTTGATGACCCGTCACATGAACGTGCCATTTGCGCAGTTGCATGAACAGACACAGACAAAGACATCCAGCAACAAGGCGTCACGTCAAACGCCTGAGCATCCCCTGGCAGAGCCCGAGCGCGCGCCCGTGCCCGCGCCAACACATGTCGCCCCTTGGGCTACAGCGCGCGAAATAGAAGACTTGCAGTCGGATTTGAGCACCCCTGTTGCCTTGCCAACCCGTATCGCAGAGGCCGTGGATTTGCCCCCCTTCAACCGCGCCGCCCCTGAACCCGGAGGCAATCTGGAGATGACGGCCTTCAAAGTCCCGAGCTCTGCACGTCTGCGTTATGACGTCAAAGGCCAAGCGCGACATATCGGCTACTCCGCTTGGGCAGATTTAGACTGGCAACAAGACGGTCAACGCTACACCGCACGGCTAGAAGTCGGAGCTTTTTTGCTGGGTTCGCGGGTTCAAACCAGCACGGGCTTGCTCGGCCATGAGGGGCTGATGCCTGCGCGATTTAGCGATAAATCACGCAGCGAACTCGCTGCCCATTTCCAGCGCAACAAGAACATCATCAGTTTCAGCGCCAACACGCCGGACGTGCCGTTGCTCAAGGGTGCACAAGACAGGTTGAGCGTGGTGTTGCAATTAGGTGCCCTGCTGGGCGCAGAGCCTGAGCGCTTTCCCCCGGGCACCATGCTGACTTTGCAAACGGTATCCCAACGCGAAGCGGAGATATGGCAGTTTGTGGTGGAAAAGCATGAACGGCTTGAACTGCCCTTTGGCGAGGTCAACGCACTCAAACTCAACCGCAATCCACGGCGTGAGTTTGACCAGCGCATTGAGTTGTGGCTGGCACCCAGCATAGGTTTTTTGCCAGCGCGCTTGCGCATTACCAATGCCAACGGAGATTTTGTTGATCAGCTCTTGCGCTCTGTTGAGTGACCTAGGCCTTGAATTCGGCCGATGAGCGCCGATATCTTGTGTCACACTGGAACCTACGCTTGCTGACCCGAATCGACACCATGGACATGCTCTACAACTCCGACACTTTTTCTGTGATGCACCTCAAGGCACAGGACGAAACAGCCACCCCAGAACGCCCAGACCTGCCTGTTTTATCTCGTCATGGCTTTGAAATTGTGGACAAGCGCTCAGGCAAAGAGGTTTACCTCGAAGGCTCATGGGCAGAATTGTTTCAAGCCCATTTGCGCGCTTGGCAAGAGAGCTCCCCCTCTCAAGAGGAGGTGGAAGAAACCTTGGCTGGCTATGCCGAGTTGGCGCAAAACCCGGTGGTGGTGCACTGAACCCAGGAGACGGCGGCATCCACGGCATGCCGCGCAACGGTGTGCGGCAAACCTACAATCGTCGCCATGACTGCCTACATCCTCAACCTGTCTTGTCCTGATCGCCACGGTATCGTGCACGCCGTGTCTGGTTTTTTGCTGGAACGCCAAGGCAACATCGAAGAAGCCGCACAGTACAACGACCATGACACCGGTCTGTTTTTCATGCGGGTGCAGTTCGCCTGCGACAGCCTCAGCCAAGACGATTTACGCCTTGAACTCGCCACCTTGGCCGAGACCTTTGGCATGCGCTGGACCTTGCACGACACCACCCAAGCCATGCGCACCGTGATCATGGTCAGCAAGGAAGGGCATTGCCTGAATGACTTGTTGTTTCGCTGGAAAAGCGGTCTGCTGCCCTTGGACATTCGCGCCATCGTGAGCAACCACCGCGAGTTCTACCAACTGGCCGCCAGCTACAACGTGCCGTTTCACCACATCCCCGTCAGCGCAAGCACCAAAACTCAGGCGGAAGCCAAGCAATACGACATCATCCAAAGCGAGGGCGCAGAACTGGTGGTGCTGGCGCGCTACATGCAAATCTTGAGCGATGACCTGTGCCAAAAACTCAGCGGGCGCGCCATCAACATCCACCACAGCTTTTTGCCCAGCTTCAAAGGTGCCAAGCCCTACTACCAAGCCCATGACCGAGGCGTCAAACTGATTGGCGCAACTGCCCACTACGTGACCGCGGACTTGGACGAGGGCCCCATCATTGAACAAGACGTGGCCCGCGTGGACCACAGCAAAACCGTGGAAGACCTGACCGCCATGGGCCGCGACACAGAAAGCCAAGTGCTGGCCCGCGCCGTGAAGTGGCACAGCGAACACCGTGTGTTGATCAACGGCCACAAAACTGTGATCTTCAAATAAAGGCATGACCCACCGCATTCCGCCCATTCAGTGCTTGCTGACGTTTGAGGCGCTGGCGCGGTTGCGGTCGGTCACGCTGGCGGCTGAAGAGCTGTGCGTCACCCCGAGTGCCGTCAGCCACCGGGTCAAACAGCTCGAACAGTTGCTCGGTGTCAAGCTGTTTGGACGGGCAGACTTTTCACTCACCACCGAAGGCAGTGAGTACCTGGCACATGTGCGGGAAGGTTTGTCGATTTTGGAGCGCTTTCCCGGCAAAGACGGCAACAGCGGCGGCAAACGCAAGCTGCGCTTGGCGGTGACGCCCACGTTTGCGCGCTCCATCTTGATGCCGCGCTTGCGCCACTTTGCCGAGGCTTATCCCGAAATTGACCTCACGCTGCAAGTGACCATTCCGCTGCTGGACGTGGTGGCCGAAGACGCTGACCTGACGATCCGTTTTGGCACGGGGCGCTACGCCGATGTGGAGTACCAATGCATCATGAAAGACGACGTGGTGCCGATGGCGTCACCTGCTTATGTGCGCGAACTCGGCCCTTTTGTCACGCCCGAAGACCTTGCCGATGCCACCTTGTTGCGCAGCCCCTTGGAGCCATGGCGCACGTGGTTTGCGGCACACGACTTAGACTGGCCTGAACCGGTGGACGGCTCCAGTTTCAATGACATAGGCTTGGTGTGTGACGCGGCAGCGCTGGGCCTGGGCGTTGGCTTGGTGCGGCTCAAACTGGGCGCGCCTTGGCTGGAAAACGGAACCCTGGTGCGCCTCTCCACGCGTCAAGTACCCAGCCCCCATGGGCATTACCTGTGCTGGCGCACGGGTGCCATGGACCGCTGGGAGTGCGCGGCGTTTGCGGATTGGCTCAAATCCGCCGTGCCTTGAGCATTGGCGTTGCGTGAGGAATGTGGTGGCGGCGCAAAGCTGCATGTAATTCACCTCAAACGAGTCTGTAACTTTCTTCACGCCTGAGTCAGCGCTTTTGCCGTAAAGTGCGCCAGATGAATGCACCCCTCTCACCTGAACAGACGCAACACATGCAGCGCGCCGAACGACAGCGCCAAGTGGTGCAAGCCTTACAGCCCGCATTGCCGGCCCATGCCCTGCTCTACACCAGCGAAGACACCACGCCCTACGAGTGCGATGGCCTGACCGCCTACCGCGCCCGTCCACTGTGCGTGGCTTTGCCAGAGACCGAAGCGCAGGTGCAAGCGGTGCTGAAAACCTGTCATGCCATGGATGTCCCCGTGGTGGCGCGTGGGGCGGGCACGGGCTTGTCGGGTGGGGCCATGCCGCACACCGATGGGGTGACCTTGTCGCTGGCCAAGTTCAACCAAATTCTCAAGCTCGACCCCGTGGCACGAACCGCGGTGGTGCAGTGCGGCGTGCGCAACTTGGCCATCAGCGAAGCCGCTGCGTCACACGGCTTGTATTACGCACCAGATCCGTCGAGCCAAATTGCCTGCACGATTGGCGGCAACGTGGCCGAAAACTCAGGCGGTGTGCATTGTTTGAAATACGGGCTGACGGTGCACAACGTGCTGCAAGTCAAAGGCTTCACCATCGAGGGTGACCCGGTGACGTTTGGCAGCGCCGCGCTCGACACCCCGGGATTGGACTTGCTGCCTGTGGTGGTGGGCAGCGAAGGCATGTTGGCGGTGACGATGGAGGTGACGGTCAAGCTCATCCCCAAACCCCAGTTGGCACGCTGCATCATGGCCAGTTTTGATGATGTGCGCAAAGCCGGTGATGCGGTGGCGGCGGTGATTGCTGCAGGCATCATCCCAGCGGGCTTGGAAATGATGGACGGCCCCATGACGGCAGCGGTGGAAGACTTTGTGCACGCGGGCTACGACCTGAAGGCCGCAGCCATTCTGCTGTGCGAGAGCGATGGCACGCCCGAAGAAGTGGAAGAAGAAATTGGCCGCATGAGCGAGGTGTTGCGCGGTTGCGGTGCAACGGCCATCACGGTGAGCCGAGATGAAGCGCAACGCCTGAAGTTTTGGAGTGGCCGCAAAAATGCGTTTCCCGCCTCAGGCCGCATCAGCCCCGACTACATGTGCATGGACAGCACCATTCCGCGCAAGCGCGTGGCCGACATCTTGCAAGCCATCTCGGAGATGGAAGACAAATACCAGCTGCGCTGCTTGAACGTGTTTCACGCCGGTGACGGCAATTTGCATCCGCTGATTTTGTTTGATGCCAACGACGCCGATCAAATGCACCGATGCGAGCAGTTTGGTGCCGAAATTTTAGAAACCAGCGTGGCCATGGGCGGCACGGTGACAGGCGAACATGGCGTGGGCATTGAAAAAGTCAACAGCATGTGCGTTCAATTCAGCGCCAATGAGAACGAGCAAATGTTTGGCGTCAAACGTGCGTTTGACAGCAAGGGCCTGCTCAACCCCGGCAAGGTGATTCCCACCCTTCACCGCTGCGCCGAGTACGGCAAGATGCTTGTGCGCGCCGGGCAGATCAAACACCCAGACTTGCCCCGCTTCTGATCGCCAGTGCTATGGCACTGGCTCAAACCAAGACACGGTTTAAGCGGTATAGGTCCGCCCGCCAAAGATCGCCGTTCCCACCCGGACCATGGTGCTTCCAGCATGGATGGCGGCTTCCAGGTCGCCGGTCATGCCCATCGACAAGGTGTCGAACTGCGGCAAGTTCAAAGCGCGCTTGACCTCGTCAAACAAGGCGCGGGACTTGTTGTGAAGGGCCACTTGCGCCGTAAAGCCTTCGACGGGGTCAGGAATGGTCATCAAGCCGCGCAGGCTCAGCCTGGGTAGCTCAGAAATGTCGAGCGCCAACGCCAGAACATCAGCAGGTGTGACGCCAGATTTGGTGTCTCCACCATCGATATTGACTTGGATGCACACTTGCAAAGGCTGCAAATGCGCAGGGCGTTGGTCGTTCAAGCGTTGTGCAATTTTCAGGCGGTCGACGGTATGAACCCAGTCAAAGTGTTCTGCCACCAACTTGGTTTTGTTGCTCTGGATAGGGCCGATGCAGTGCCAGACCAAGGCGGGGGTGTGAGTCTGGGCAGCAAGCTTGGTAATTTTTTGTACGCCTTCTTGGATGTAGTTTTCACCAAAATCGCGCTGCCCACAAGCTGCTACCTTCAATACATCGTCTGCACCAAAAGTCTTGGACACCGCCAGCAAATGCACGCCATCCACCGCGCGCGCACTTGCCTGGCAGGCGGCAGCGATGCGAGCTTGCACATGCGAGAGGTTGTCACTCAAGTGGTTCATCTGAGGCCTGACTTTAACAAGGAGCGCACATGCACTCACCACAGCACGCACACCCCCCGCTGCCGTTGCACGGTTGGCTAGCGCAAGCCGTTGCAATGCACGCCTCAGACTTGCATTTGCGCGCGGGCCTTATGCCTCAAGTTCGCATTGCTGGCGGGCTGCAAACGCTGAGTCACTCAGCTGGGACTTTGACCCACGAGGACTTGCTTCCCCAGCTGACCCACTGGATGCCTAGCGCCTTGAACACAGGTTTCTTGACAGGCGAAGAGGTGGACTTTGCGTTCACGCTGCCAGACCTAGGACGTTTCAGAGTGAATGCCTTCATGCAAGCCCAAGGCTGCGGTGCCGTGATGCGCCTCATACCCAGCGCCATACCTCTGCTGGAGACACTCCACGTCCCCGAGGTATTGACTCAGCTACTCAACCAGGTGGGCTTGCTCTTGGTGACCGGAGCCACCGGTTCGGGCAAATCCACGACGTTGGCAGCCATGGTGCAGCACCTGAACACACACACACGGCAACATGTGGTCACGTTGGAAGATCCAGTGGAGTTTGTGCATCACAGCGCGCGATGTCTGATCACCCAGCGCGAAGTCGGCACACACAGCCGCGGTTTTGCATACGGATTGCGTGCAGCCTTGCGGCAAGACCCCGATGTGATTTTGGTCGGTGAATTGCGCGACCTTGACACCATTCGGCTGGCACTGACCGCGGCCGAAACCGGTCACTTGGTGCTGGCGAGTTTGCACACCCGCAACGCTGCTGCAAGCATTGAGCGAATGGTTGATGTGTTTGACAGCCATGAGAAAGCCTTGGTGCGCACGCAGCTCAGCGACGCCTTGGTGGGGGTGCTGTCTCAAACCTTGTGCCCCACCCCGGACGGCGCAACGCAAGGTGCGGTGTTTGAAATGTTGGTGGCCACGCCCGCCGTTCGGCATTTGATCCGCGAAGGCAAAACCAGCCAAATTCTCAACGCCATGCAAACGGGTGCGATCCACGGCATGCAAACCATGGCCCAAGCCATGGAAATGGCCATCGTGCAGCAGCGAGTTCGCTCAACATCCCCTGTGTTGGTTGCTTGAGTGACAGCGGCCCACGCCTCGGGGCGCCTATGATTCAGCGCATCTTCATTCGACCCCCAAGGCACAAGCATGTCCAGCATCAACCCAAAAACCTATGAACCCGCCCCGTCCACTCATGTCGCCTTCATTGGCATGGGCGTGATGGGTTACCCGATGGCCGGGCACTTGGCCAGTGCAGGCCACGCTGTGAGGGTGTACAACCGCTCAGCTGCCAAAGCTCAAGCTTGGATCCGCGAATTCTCCAACAGCAAAGCTCCCCAAAGCGCAGGCACACCGCGTGAAGCCGCCAAAAATGCCGACATGGTGTTTTGCTGCGTAGGCAACGACGCCGATTTACGCTCGGTGATTTTTGGTGCCGATGGCGCACTGGCAGGCATGAAGCCGGGCGCGGTGTTGGTCGACCACACCACTGCTTCGGCCGACGTAGCTCGCGAGATTTACACAGAGGCCAAGAACATAGGCGTGCACTTCATGGATGCCCCCGTGTCTGGCGGACAAGGAGGCGCACAAAACGGCTTGTTGACCGTGATGTGCGGCGGTGACGCCCCTGTGTTTGAACGCGTCAAACCCGTCGCCATGGCCTTTTCGCGTGCCTTCACGCTGATGGGTGAACCCGGCGCTGGTCAGTTGACCAAGATGGTCAACCAGGTGTGCATTGCGGGTTTGGTGCAAGGCTTGAGCGAAGCCATTGCCTTTGGTCAGCGCGCCGGCTTGGACATGAACCTGGTACTGGATGTGATTGGCAAAGGCGCGGCGCAAAGCTGGCAACTCGACAACCGAGGCAAGACCATGGTGGCCGACAAGTTCGACTTTGGCTTTGCGGTGGATTGGATGCGCAAAGACTTGGGCCTGGTGATGGATGAAGCCAAGCGCAACGGCGCTCGCTTGCCAGTGACGGCATTGGTGGACCAGTTCTACGCAGATGTGCAGCATATGGGCGGCACACGCTGGGACACGTCGAGTTTGATCAAACGATTGAAATAAATTCCTGCGCCCACCACAAGCAAGGCCTGAAGTTCAAGGACGCAGCCCTTGTGTTTGAAGCGTCACCGTCAAACGCGTTAGCAGATCACTTGATCGGGGTGGCCACTGGCACGTTGGACGTGACAGGTATACCGGACCCAGACATCACAGGCATGGGTTGGGTCGGCTCCGCCGACAACGACTTGGGACGTAGGGCCAGCAGCTCGGCCTCGGTGATGTACTCAAACACACGAACCACGCGCTTGACACCGCTTACACCGCGAGCAATTTCGGTGGCCCGATTGGCTTCGCGTTGGGTGACACGCCCCATCAGATAAACCGTGCCCCGCTCCGTCACCACTTTGTAGATAGAAGCAAACACATCCTCTGCATCGACCATTGCAGCTTTGACGCGGGCGCTTAGGAGCACGTCGCTGGAGCGATCGCCCATGCTAGAGGCAGGGCCGACGGCAAGCTCGTTGACAACGCTGCGGACGTTTTCTACTTTTGCGATCAATTGCTCGATTTGCTGACGCTCACGCGCCGAAGGGACTTCTCCAGTGATGAGCACTTGGCGGTTGTAGCTGGTGATATTTGCATGCACATTGCTGCCAAAATTTTCACGTACCGCACTGGCACTGCGCATCTCAATGCCTTCATCTTCAAGTTGAATGCCGGAGGTTCTTCGGTCGGCGGCGACCATCGCGCCACCGACCATGCCACCAATCATCACCGGGGCACAAGCGGTCAAGACAAAACTTACCAACAAGGCAGCCAACAGGCTACATGAGGAAATATTCACTTTTTTCATTCGTTACTTTCTAGATCGCCGAGCAGTTGGGTATCGACCCCATCGCATATGCAATGGATGGTCAGCAAGTGCACTTCTTGGATACGTGCCGTACGGTCATGCGGCACGCAAATATGAACATCGGTTTCGCGCAAGGCTTGGCCCATCTTGCCACCGCCCTTACCGGTCAAAGCCACCACCGTCATTTCGCGCTCATGGGCTGCTTGAATAGCCGTTAACACATTGCTGGAGTTACCACTGGTGGTGATGGCCAACAAAACATCGCCCGGCTGACCCAGCGCTCGCACTTGTTTGGAGAAAATGTGGTCATAGCTGTAGTCGTTGGCAATGGCTGTGATGATGGAGCTGTCAGTCGTCAAGGCAATGGCGCCTAGCTCTGGGCGCTCACGCTCAAAGCGCCCCACAAATTCTGCCGCAAAGTGCTGAGCGTCAGCAGCTGATCCACCATTGCCACATGCCAAAACCTTGCCGCCACTGGTGACGCTGGCCAAAATGGCCGACACCGCAGCCGCTATAGGTTTAGACAGCACTTGCGCAGCCTGGTACTTCAGGTCGGCGCTGTCGATGAAGTGTTGTTCAATGCGTTGTTCGAGCATGGCTCAATGATACCTTCGCACAGTTTAGGCTGCGTCAAAAGCGGCTCGAAACCATTGCAGGCCTTCCGGCTCGCAGGCCACCACGTCAAAGCGACACGGAGGTTCATGGGCTAAGCGCATGAGGAAATGACGGGCCGCAAAAATGATCCGCCTTTTTTTAGCGCCAGTGATGCTGGCCAGCGCACCGCCATGGTCGTTGCGGCTGCGTTGGCGCACTTCGACAAACACCAAGGTGCTGTCTGTGTCGCGCATGATCAGGTCAATTTCGCCACCCCCTCGACCAGGCGTCCGATAATTGCGTTGCACCAACTGCAAGCCTTGGGTTTGCAGATGACGCAACGCAAGGTCCTCTGCCTCATCCCCGGTTTGCTTGGTGGTGACACGGCCTGTTTTTTGCCCTTTGAGGTTATCCATAGCCCCCTTTGTGATGAGCGCCAACTTTGACTCCGCCCTGTCGGCCGCCCACGCGGCGGCTTCGGCTCAACATTATCCGACCGGGGCGCTCTATGTGGTGGCCACGCCAATTGGTAATTTGGCTGACATCAGCCTGCGTGCGCTGCATGTGCTGCAACTTTGCGACACATTGGCCTGCGAGGACACACGCCATACGCAAAGCATGGTGCGCGCCTACGGCATCGACAAAGCCGCGTCGCACTGGTTGGCGGTTCATCAGCACAACGAAGCTGAGGCCTCGCAAGAGGTGGTGCGTCGCCTGCAAGCTGGCCAGCGCGTGGCCTACGTCAGCGATGCGGGCACGCCTGCGGTGAGTGACCCAGGGGCGCGTTTGGCGTGGCAAGTGCGTGCTGCCGGTTTGCGCGTGTTGCCATTGCCAGGCGCGAGCAGTGTGACCGCCCTCTTGAGCGCCTGTGGCACGCCCGCGCATGATGCGTCTGGTTTCGTCTTTGTGGGTTTTCTTTCCAGCAAAGCCACCGAGCGTCAACATGCCGTGCAAGCCTTGGGCGAAGACCCTCGCACCCAGGTGCTGCTGGAGGCGCCGCATCGCATCGAAGCACTGGCGGCAGCACTTGGCCTATTGGGCGAACGACAGGTGACAGTGGGCCGCGAACTGACCAAACAGTTTGAAGAAATTGCCACCCTGCCAGCAAAAGACCTGCTCGCTTGGCTTGGTGCGAATCCGCAACGCTTGAAAGGTGAGTTTGCTTTGGTGGTGCATGCCCGTGCGGAGGTGTCCACAGCCGGACAAGACCATGACCGTGTGCTGCGCGTGTTGTTGGTCGAACTGCCACTCAAGACAGCTGTCAAACTGGCGGCCGAACTGACCGGCGAAGGTCGCAATGCGCTTTATGAGCGAGCGCTGGTCTTGAAAAATACCACTTGACGTGGTGTGCCTGGCGGCCTATCAGCGCTGGGTTGGCGTGCGGGTTGTTTGCGTCAGCGCCAGCGCCATGGCCACCAGCATCCCAGCCACAAAAAATGTGGCCCGCATCCCCGTGGCGATGGCAGCCGCAGGCGCGGAGGTGACTTCTAGCGGTGCTGATGCGAAAGCAAAGATGGCGCCCATCAACGAGGCCCCCGTGATGAGGCCAAGGTTGCGCGACAAACTGAGCAGGCCCGAGATGACGCCGCGTTGATCGGGCTGGAGATTGGCCATCACGGCGGTGTTGTTGGCGGTTTGAAACAGCATGTAGCCGACCGTGGTGATAACGAGCGGCACAAGGTAGCCCGCGACCCCATATTCGCTGGGCACGGCTGAAATGCCCATCAAGCCCAACAGCATCAAAACAAGTCCTGTCGCAGTGATGCGTTGCGCACCAAAGCGATCGGTCAGACGGCCAACTGGAATGCCACTCAAGATGGCCACACATGGCCCGACAGACATGGCCAAACCCACCTGCGCCGTTTCAAGCCCTAGGGCACGTGCCAAGTAAAAAGGTCCGACCACCAGCGTTGTCATCATCACCGCGGCGACCAGCACCGTCGCGATCAGGCTCGCACTCAGCACGCGGTTGCGAAACATGGCCAATTGAATCAAGGGGTTGGTGGTCCTTGTTTCAATTTGAATCAACAGAACAACGCCGCCTAAGGCCACGCCCAAAAGCGCAAGATTGAACCCACCGAAATGGCCACGCCCCAGTGTCATGGCCAAGGCATAGACCCCAACCGTCAAGGCCAGCAGCAGTGTGCCCAGGTGGTCGAACCTGGCCACTGTCGACGCTTGTTTTTGGGAATCGATGGGCAAGCAGCGATGCGCGAGCCAGTAGGTCAGGAGGGCCAAAGGTACATTGACCAGAAAAATGGCCTGCCAACCGAATGCGGCAATCAATACGCCGCCCAACGACGGCCCAAGCGCAGTGCCGATGGCCGACATGGTTCCGAGCAGGCCCATGGCGCGGCCAATTCTCTCTTTGGCGATCGTCTCTCCCACAAAGGCCAGAGACAAAGCCATCATCGCAGCAGCGCCAAGCCCCTGCGCTGCCCGGCCCACGATGAGCAGCCACAAGGAAGGCGCAAGCCCACAGAGCGCGGACGCCAAGCCAAAGAGCACAAGACCGGTCAGCAACAACTTGCGTTTTCCCACCATGTCGGCCAGGCGACCGATGCTGACGACCAACGTTGTCATGGAGAGCAAATAGGCAATGACCACCCACTGCACTTCTTGAAAGGTCGCATCGAAGGCCTCTGCCAACGTTGGCAATCCCACATTCGCGATGCTGGTGCCCAACGATGAGAACAGCATGGGCAGCGTCAGACTCACCAAGACCCAGTTGACTGACGGCAACCAAGCCCTAACTTGCAACTTGTTGGAATTGGGCTTCGATGTTTCTGGTTTCGACATGGGGGATCGCTTCATGCTGGGTGTCGTTAAATTGCGGACTGAGCGCGCTTGTGGTATTTTTCCACTTCAAGTCAACTTCAAGTCAAGGGATTTATGGTGTTGGATATTTCTGAGCTCTCTAAGCTGTCTGGAATTTCCAGTTCTGCGCTTCGCTTTTACGAAGACAAGGGCTTGATCACTTCTGTTGGCAGAAAAGGCCTTCGTCGACTTTTTGAACGCAGCGTGACGGAACGTCTGGCCTTGATTTTCCTGGGACGTGCTGCAGGTTTTTCGCTCGACGAGATCAAAAGCATGTTTGCGGCGGATGGGTCCACACAGATTGACCGCACGATGCTCAAAGCCAAGGCGAATGCACTCGATGCGACGATTCATCAGTTGAGTGCGATGCGCGATGGACTTCGGCATGCGGCGGCATGCTCAGCACCCAGTCATCTCGAATGCCCCACGTTTCGCCGTCTTGTGCGAGCAGCTGCTGTGGGCGTCATCGATGCACCGAAGAAGCAAAACCCACGACCCAAGCGAGCGCTTTAGTGTTTCTGCCTATGGCGGGCTAACCCAGCCACGCATCATCCGATGCACATTCGGTCGTCAACAAAAACGCTGTCCCGAAGGATGGCGCATGTCAATTTGGTGCGGCTGGCGGGGATCGAACCCACGACCCTTGGCTTCGGAGGCCAATACTCTATCCACTGAGCTACAGCCGCTTTGTATAGCCAAGCTATTGTAGGGTGCGCCGCTATAATCTTGGCTGTTTTGCAGACATTCCAAGAGGATCTATCCATCATGAGCGACCATTCACACGACGAAGACCACACAGGCCCCATCAAGACCCCCAAGCAATTGCTGCTGGCTGTGTTTTATTCGTTTGTACTACCGGTGTTCATCATCATTGGTTTGGTCTATTACGTAACCTCTGCCAACAAACCGCAAGCCGGTTCTTCAAATGCTCCTGAGGCTGTAGCTGTTCGAATCCAAAAAGTAGGTACGGTTGAAATTCGAGATGCCAACCGCGCCATGAAGTCGGGCGAAGAAGTATTCAAAGCCCAGTGCACGGCCTGCCACACCTCTGGCGCTGCAGGTGCGCCAAAGTTTGGTGACTCAGGTGCTTGGAGCTCACGCATCGCCAAAGGCTACGACACCTTGCTTACCTCAGCACTCAAAGGCAAAGGCGCAATGGGAGCTCAAGGTGGCGGCGATTTTGACGACCTCGAAATCGGAAGCGCTGTGGTTTATATGGCCAATGCAGGTGGTGCCAAGTTCAAAGAACCTAAGAAACCAGATGCAAAATAACTCGATCTTCCTTTCGGGGATGGATCTCGACAAACCGGCGCACTGCGCCGGTTTTTTTATGGCCGCTTGTCATGCGCAGCATATGGGCTTAGCACATAGCCGAACCGCTCGGGCATGTCGCACAGTTTCACAGACTGTGGCACCCACAGTCCTGATTCGATGTACTCGGCTGCCAAACCCACATCCATGCTGTGAACCAAGCCCATGCCGAGGTGTGTTTCCAAATACAGATGACCCAACTCATCCATCCAGCAGCGCTGCGCGCGTGCGACTTTGTCGGTATGCGACAGGATACGGCCGTCACCATCGAGACGCCACACCCAAGGTGTGATCTCTAGCTCTACAAAGACGCGTTGGGGTCCATTTTGAAAATACCACCGGCCAGTCTTGTCAGATTGGTAATTGCGCGCAATGAAGGCTTTGAGTTTGTCATGGGTGATTTTGGCGCCTTTGTGTGCCGGGAAGTCGCCAAGAGACTGCACTGCGTCATCGCGCATGTACCAGTCACCACGGGCATCTAACCCAAGCCATCCATGACAGTCGGGCACGTTGGGCCATTTGGCCATGGCTTGTTTGACCAGATCATCCATTCGCTTCTCTCATTCCAGATGGGTTTGCAACCAGTCGATGACGGCAATCGGCATGGCTTGGACATGCGCAGGAAAAGCGCCATCCGGAAACCCCACATGTCCGCCCGTTGCAGGCTGCCACAGCGTGACCCAATCGCCCACCTCGTCTGCTTTGGGCAAGCTCCAAGCAGGCACAAAGGGGTCATTGCAGGCATTCAAAGCCAAGGCGGGTACACGGACATGGTGCAGTCCTGGCTTGGCCGATGCGCGCGCCCAATAGTCGTCGGTGTTTTGATAGCCATGCACGGGGGCCGTGAACACATTGTCAAATTCGTACAAAGTTTGCACGTTCAACAGTGCCTGGCCATCAAACAACCCAGGGTACTGCGCCAATTTTTCCAGTGCCCTAGGCTTCATGGTTTTTAAAAACATGCGGGTGTAGATGTGTCGATTCAATCCTTGGTCTATGGCGTGACCACTGGCGGTCAAATCCAGCGGTGCGCTGATCGCCGCTATGCCCTGCACCACGTGCTTGGCTGCGGCCCCTTTGTCGCCCGCCCAACGCATGAGCGCATTGCCGCCTAGCGAGACGCCCACGGCAACGACAGGGCCGTGGTGCAGTTTTTGACATTCGCGCAGCATCCAATCAATTTCATCCACATCGCCTGAGTGGTAAGCCCTCGGTGCCAGATTGATCTCGCCACTGCATCCACGAAAGTGTGGCAAGACCATGCGCCAACCACGCTGCGTGACTTGACTTGCAAAAGCTTGCGCATAGTGGCTGCTTGAAGAGCCCTCTAAACCATGAAACAACACCAAGAGTGGCTGAATTCGACCATGATTTCTTTCACACCAATCGACATCAACAAAATCTCCATCTGGTGTTTGCCAACGTTCACGCTTCCAATTGATGCCTGAACCATTAACAGACTTGGCCTTCTTGGCAGCATAGATGGTTTGCACATTGCCTCCCGGCAGCCACCAGGGCGCTTGGTAGGCCCAGGTCAATGCAGCACCTGTGGCTCACTCAGTGCATCCACCGCGCCTGCTACGGCGCCTGGACTGGCGTGGTGTGCAACCATGCGCCATCCTTGGGGTGTTCGTTGATACACATTGGTAGTCAGCACCAAGGCTTCTTGCGCCCCCTCATTGGTGAGCACCACGATGCGTTCAACCAAGTTGTGCATGGCGCTGGTCAAGGACTCTACCTTGCACACATGCTCTGGCTTGACATTGATCGTGCCGTTGGTAAATAAGGCTTCAAAAGCGGCGCGGATGGCCGCGTTTCCCACTAGGCGCGGGCCGCCAGGGTGAACGCACACGATGTCGTCTTCGTCTGCCCAGCAGCCCATCAACTTTTCGAGGTCGCCGGTTTGCATGGCTTCGTAAAACGTGGCTTCAATGTCGTCGGCAGAACCACCCACGGTGGCCGCGCGCAATTTGGCTTTTGGCATGGGACAGATTGTCTTTTGAATTCACACATTAAAAAAGCCCCAATCCGAAGACAGGGGCTTAATTTGGCAAGCGTTAAATGGACTTAACGTTTGCCACGGAAGCGGCGAAGTGCGGCCAGTTCTGCCACCAAGATGTTCAACTCAGAACGCGCACGTGCCATGTCCACATCGCTTTTGGCATTCTTCACCGCTTCTTCAGCGGCTTGCTTGGCGGTGTTGGCTTTTTCCTCGTCCAGGTCTTTGCCACGCACGGCGGTGTCCGACATGACGGTGACGCAATCGGGTTGCACCTCGAGGATGCCACCCGCGACAAACACGAACTCTTCGCCACCATCGGCCGTTTGGATGCGCACCGAGCCGGGTCGGATGCGAGTGATCAGTGGCGTGTGGCGCGGATAAATACCGAGCTCGCCCGCTTCGCCTGGCAAAGCCACAAAGGTGGCTTCGCCAGAGAAGATGGACTCTTCCGCACTGACAACATCTACGTGGATGGTACTCATAGGATCTCTCAGATCTTTTTAGCTTTTTCGAAGGCTTCGTCGATGGTGCCGACCATGTAGAAGGCTTGCTCTGGCAAGTGGTCGCACTCGCCGTTGGCAATCATCTTGAAGCCGCGGATCGTTTCAGCCAGGGTCACGTATTTGCCAGGGGAGCCTGTGAACACTTCTGCCACGTGGAAAGGCTGAGACAAGAAGCGTTGGATCTTACGAGCGCGGGCCACAGCCAGCTTGTCTTCTGGCGCCAATTCGTCCATGCCCAAAATTGCAATGATGTCGCGCAGTTCTTTGTAGCGCTGCAGTGTCCCTTGCACAGCACGTGCAGTGGCGTAGTGCTCTTCGCCAACCACCAACGGGTCAAGCTGACGGCTGGTGGAGTCCAAGGGGTCTACCGCGGGGTAGATACCGAGCGCAGCAATGTCACGACTCAACACCACGGTGGAGTCCAAGTGGGCAAAAGTGGTGGCAGGTGATGGGTCTGTCAAGTCGTCGGCAGGCACGTACACGGCTTGAATGGATGTGATCGAACCAACTTTGGTCGATGTGATGCGCTCTTGCAAACGGCCCATTTCTTCGGCCAAGGTTGGCTGATAACCCACCGCAGAAGGCATACGACCCAACAGGGCGGACACTTCGGTACCGGCCAAGGTGTAGCGGTAGATGTTGTCCACGAAGAACAGCACGTCACGGCCTTCGTCACGGAAAGATTCAGCAATGGTCAAACCGGTCAAAGCCACGCGCAAACGATTGCCAGGAGGTTCGTTCATCTGACCGTAGACCATGGCCACTTTGGATTCGCCCAGGTTCTCGAGGTTCACCACGCCGGAGTCAGCCATCTCGTGGTAGAAGTCGTTACCTTCACGGGTACGTTCACCCACGCCCGCAAACACGGATAAGCCGCTGTGCGCCTTGGCGATGTTGTTGATGAGCTCCATCATGTTCACGGTCTTGCCCACACCAGCACCACCGAACAAGCCGACCTTGCCGCCTTTGGCAAACGGGCAAACCAAGTCAATCACCTTGATACCGGTCTCAAGCAACTCTTGCGAGGGGCTGAGTTCGTCATAGGCGGGGGCTTTTCGGTGGATGGACGCGCTTTGTGTCAGATCCACAGGTCCACGTTCGTCGATGGGGTTGCCCAACACGTCCATGATGCGACCCAGTGTGGCTTTGCCTACGGGAACCGTGATCGCAGCACCCGTGTTGGTCACCATCAAACCGCGACGCAAACCATCAGAGGTCCCCAGCGCGATGGTACGGACAATACCGTCACCCAATTGCTGTTGCACTTCCAACGTCAGGGCAGTGCCCTCTAGCTTGAGTGCGTCATACACCTTGGGCATGTGGTCGCGGGGGAACTCGACGTCCACCACAGCGCCAATACATTGAACTATCTTGCCCTGAACGCCAGCGTTCTTATGGGTGGTCTCATGAGCCATACTCTTTGCTCCAAAAATTAAATATCAGACAGCAGCTGCACCAGCGACGATCTCGGAGAGTTCCTTCGTGATCGCTGCTTGACGCGTCTTGTTGTAAACCAGTTTGAGTTCGTTGATCACGTTCCCAGCGTTGTCGGTTGCGGACT
>CANFYL010000020.1 GCA_947451285.1 Comamonadaceae bacterium | reverse complement strand
GGTGCGTCGCTGGGTGTGGCGCTGGGTTTGGTCTTGTTGGGGCAACACGTGGCAGCGGGTGTGTGGCTGCACTTGGGCCTGACCGGCATGGCGTTTGTGGGGGCCGTGTTGGCGGTGGTGCTCACGCTGGTGTTGGCGCGTGGCGTGCAGCACAGCTTGCGCTTGTTGTTGGCGGGTGTGATTGTGGGCGTGGTGCTGGGGGCCGTGTCGTCCCTCATCACCTTGCTGCGCCCCGAGGTGTTGCAGGGCATGCAAGGTTTTGTGTTGGGCTCGACCGCGTTTGTCAGCTGGCCTGCGTGTGTGTTGATGTTGGCCATGTTGCTGTTGTGCGCTGTGTTGGCTGCATGGCTGAGCCCGCTGTTGGATGCGCTGAGTTTGGGCGAGTCCACGGCCTTGAGTTTGGGGCTGCCTCTGGGGCCCATGCGTGGGGTGCTGGTGGGCGTGCTCTCGTTGGCCACGGCCACCGCGGTGGCACAACTGGGCTTGATTGCCTTTGTGGGCTTGGCCGCGCCACATGTGGTGCGCGCCATCACCCACAGCGCCCAGCGTTGGGCTGGGGTGTTGTCGGCGGGCATGGGGGGCGTGTTGCTGTTGTGGGCCGACGTGCTGGCGCGTGCCGTGCTGGCCCCGCAAGAGCTGCCGGTGGGTTTGCTGACCGCTGTGTTGGGCGGTGTGTATTTGTTGTGGTTGATGCACCGCAGCCAAGGTCAAGGGCATGAACACGGGCATGGGGGCAGGCCATGAACACATCGCCCCGCATCGCTTTGCGCGCCCACGATCTGCATCTGTCCTTGGGACACCGCTTGGTGTTGCAAGGTGTGAATGCCACCTTCTGCGCAGGGCGCTGGACCAGCATCGTGGGGCCCAATGGGGCAGGCAAGTCGAGCTTGCTCAAGGCGTTGGCAGGCTTGTTGCCTACTGAGAGAGGCCAGGTGTTTTGGTTTGACCAGCCGGTGCAGGCCATTCACCGCCGTGCGCGTGCGCGGCAACTGGCCTGGCTGGGCCAAAGCGAAGCAGCCTCCGACGATGTGCGTGTCTGGGACGTGGTGATGCTGGGGCGCTTGCCGCACCAAGACTGGCTGGCTGGCCCCAGTGCACAAGACCATGCCGAGGTGACGCGCGCGCTGCACGCCACCCAGGCCTGGGACTGGCGTGAGCGCCGCTTGGGGGCGCTGTCTGGCGGCGAACGTCAACGTGTGCTGTTGGCGCGTGCGCTGGCGGTGCAAGCACAGGTGTTGCTGATGGACGAGCCCTTGGTCAACCTCGATCCGCCGTACCAGGTGGACTGGTTGCAGCAGATGCGTGCCTTGGTGGCCGAGGGCAAAACCGTGGTAAGCGTGCTGCACGAAATCGGCATGGCCTTGCAGGCCGATGAGCTGGTGCTGATGCAAGCTGGGCAGGTGGTGTTTCAGGGCGCGTGCGCACAAGCGGCCACGCACCGCTCGGTGGAAGCTGTGTTCGAACACCGCATTGCCATCCATGCCGTGGCCCAGCAGTGGGTGGTGGTGCCTCATCTCTCATCTCAGAGGGGTGTATGACCGCACCATGTGTCATGGTGCTTGGCAGGTCCAGTGGGGCGGCCAAAAGCTGGTCCCCACCTTAGACGCGGTGTTCGATGGCTTGACCGATTTTGTGGCCAAGCACATGCGCGTGGACACCTTGCTGCGCTTGCTCGTCTAGCCGCATGCCACGTGGGCGACGCCGCGTCACTGAAAGCCTTGCCGTGATTCGGCAAAATGCAGCCATGAACATCCAACGCCGCCCCCTTCTTCGTGCCGCCGTGTGGCTGGCGTTCGCCGCCACAGGCTGGTGTCTGCAAGCTGCCATGGCACAAAGCCACTACCCCAGCAAACCCATTGTGATGGTGGTACCCCAAACCGCAGGTGGCACCAACGACATCGTGGGGCGCGTGGTCAGCCAAAAACTCTCTGAAGTGCTGGGCGTGCCCGTGGCTGTTGAAAACCGTCCGGGTGCCGGTGGCAACATTGGCACGCAGCACGCGGCCAAAGCGCCTAAAGACGGCTACACCTTGTTGATGACCATCAGCAGCAGCCAGGCCATCAACCCCGCGCTCTACAAGAACCCGGGTTTTGACCCGGTGAAAGACTTCAAGCCCATCAGCCTCATCGGTGCGGTGCCCAATGTGTTGTTGGCACACCCAGGCTTTGCGCCCAACTCGGTGAAAGAACTCATTGCCGCGGCCAAAGCCAAACCCGGTTTTTACCAATACGCATCGGCAGGCAATGGCACGCTCAATCACCTGCTGGGTGAAATGCTCAACAGCATGGCCGGCATCGACTTGCAGCACGTGCCCTACAAAGGCGTGGCACCCGCCCTGAACGATGTGTTGGGCGGGCAGTTGCCGCTGGTGTTTGCCAGCTTGCCTTCGTCGCTCTCGCACATCAAGGCTGGCAAGCTCAAGCCGCTGGCGGTCAGCAGCCCACGCCGCTCCCCCACCTTGCCTGATGTGCCCGCGTTGTCAGAGGTGGTACCGGGTTACAGCGGCACGCTGTGGATTGGCCTGTTTGCCCCCGCGGGTGTGCCGGCCGATGTGTTGACCAAGTTGCAAGACGGCATGGGCAAAGCCTTGGCCGCCAAAGATCTGCGTGACAAGTTAGAGCTGCAAGGCGTGGAGTTGGCTGCGCCCACCACGCCCGAGCAATTTGCCGCCTTGCTCAACGAAGACATGGTGCGCTGGGCACACATTGTGAAAACCTCTGGTGCCTCTGTGGATTGATGACGTATGACCACCTCCCTCACACCTGAAGCATTGACCCACTTGCAAAGCTGGCAAGGACGCACGGAAATCTTGCATGATCTCATCACGCCTGCACCGTTGCGCGCCCTGAGCGCCACGCTGGATCGCGATGACGCATCACCCATGACGGGTACAGAGTTGCCGCCGCTTTGGCACTGGTTGTTTTTTTTGCCTCACCACCGTCAGTCCGAGATTGGTCCCGACGGCCATGCCAAGCGCGGTGGATTTTTGCCCCCGGTGCCGCTGCCGCGTCGCATGTGGGCGGGTGGGCGGTTGCATTGGCACGCCCCGTTGCGTGTTGGCGACGAGGTTCGGCGTGTCTCCACCATCGCGTCGGTCACGCACAAAGCGGGCCGCACAGGTGACTTGCTGTTTGTGCTGGTCAAGCACGAGGTGCACAACGCACACGGTTTGTGCTTGACCGAAGAGCACGACATCGTCTATCGCCCCGCTGCCCAACCGGGCGATGCTGCACCCGCACCGTTGCCTGCGGCGCAGCAGGTGCAGCCAGGCACCGTGTGGCTGCGCGAGGTGGTGCCCGACGATGTGCTGTTGTTTCGCTACTCGGCGCTGACCTTCAATGGCCACCGCATCCACTACGACCGGCAGTACGTCACCCAGGTCGAGGGCTACCCCGGCTTGGTGGTGCACGGCCCCTTGATCGCTACCTTGTTGGTGGACTTGGTGCGACGCCACAGCGATCGCCCGATGCGTCGCTTTGAATTCAAAGCTCTGCGCCCGACCTTCGAATGCGCCGACCAACGCCATTTGCGTGTAAGCGGTCAACCCGATGCCAGTGGCCAGCACATCCGATTGTGGGCGCAAGACCACGAAGGCTGGTTGACCATGCAAGCCAACGCCGAACTTGTCTGATCGATTTCTCATGACATCCCACAAACCATCCGCCCCGCATAAGCCCCGCCCGCTTGACCACATCACTGTGGTGTCGTTGGAGCACGCCATTGCGGCGCCGTTTTGTACCCGCCAATTGGCCGACTTGGGCGCGCGCGTCATCAAGGTCGAACGCCCCGGGGTCGGAGACTTTGCGCGTGCCTATGACAAGCGCGCACGTGGCGAGGCCTCTCACTTTGTGTGGGTCAACCGTTCCAAAGAAAGCCTGGCCCTCGACCTCAAAGATCCGCAACATCAGGCCGTGATCCACGCCTTGCTGGCCAAAGCAGATGTGCTGGTGCAAAACCTCGCGCCCGGCGCCACTGCGCGCATGGGACTGGATGCAGCCAGCTTGATGCCAAGGTACCCACGTTTGATCGTGTGCGACATCTCGGGCTACGGCAACGACGGCCCTTACCGCGATAAGAAAGCATATGACTTGCTGATCCAAAGCGAAGCGGGTTATTTGTCGGTCACGGGCACGCCCGAGCAGCCCAGCAAAAGCGGCAACTCGATTGCCGACATTGCGGCGGGCATGTACGCCTACACCAACATCTTGTCGGCGCTGTTGCTGCGCGACAAGACTGGACAGGGATCGCACATCGACGTGTCCATGCTCGAAGCCTTGAGCGAGTGGATGGGCTTTCCCATGTACTACGCCATGGACGCTGCTGCGCCGCCACCGCGCACCGGTGCTGCGCATGCCACCATTTATCCGTATGGCCCTTTCCAAGTGGGTGATGGCGGTGCGGTGATGCTGGGCTTGCAAAACGAACGCGAGTGGGTGCAGTTTTGCCAACACGTGTTGCACAAGCCCGAGTTGACCACCGACGAACGCTTTGACAGCAATGCGCAGCGTAACGCGCATCGGGTGGCGCTGGAGCACATCATTCTTGACACCTTTGCGGCATTGACGGTGGCCGAGGTGATCGCGCGTTTGGACGTGGCGCAAATTGCCAACGCCCGCATGAACTCCATGGCCGATCTGTGGGCGCATCCGCAGTTGCAAGCACGTGCACGTTGGACCTCGGTGGGCTCACCCGCTGGGCCCATACCCGCTTTGTTGCCACCGGGCAAACAAAGTGGCTTTGACTACCGCATGGACGACATTCCCTCGGTGGGCCAACACACCGCCGCCATCTTGCAAGAGTTGGGCTTGACGCTAGACCCCCAATAAGCCTTTGGCACTGCACCAGGGCGGGTTAACCGGGATGGGCAGTCGAACGAGATTGATTCAACATACTGTCTTGCCATGCCAACCCAACGAGGACTTTTGATGAAGCACACGCTCTCTTCTTGGATGCTGTTGAGTACCTTGCTTGCTGGATGGGTTCACACCCAAGCACAAGCTCAAACCGCAGCAACGAACTACCCGGACAAACCCATTGCCTTGATCGTGCCTTTTGCGGCCGGTGGCCCTACTGATGTGGTGGCACGCATGATGGCCATCCCCATGGGCAAATCGCTGGGTCAAACGGTATTGGTCGAAAACGTCAACGGGGCAGGCGGCACCATTGCCTCCAATCGGGTGGCGCGTTCGGCACCCAATGGCTACACGATTTACTTGCACCACATGGGTATGGCTACCGCGCCGGCTTTGTACAAGAAACTGCCGTTTGATCCGCTCAAAGACTTCGAGTACATCGGCCAAGTGCTGGATGTGCCCATGACTTTGCTGGCGCGCAAAGACATGCCCGCCAACACCTTCTCCGAGTTGCTGGCCTACATCAAGGCCAACAAAGACAAAGTGTCTTTGGCCGATGCCGGGTTGGGCGCGGTGTCCAACCTGTGCGGCCTGTTGTTCAAGAGCATGATCGGTGTGGACATCAACACCATTCCCTACAAAGGTACAGGCCCCGCCATGAATGACTTGCTGGGTGGTCAGGTCGACATGCTGTGCGACCAAACCACGCAGACCGTGCCTATGATCAAAGAAGGCCGCGTCAAGGTGTATGGCGTTACCACCACCAAGCGGTTGGCCGCGTTGCCCAACATTCCCACGCTCGACGAGCAAGGACTCAAAGGCTTTGAAGTCAAGGTGTGGCATGGCATGTACGCCCCCAAAGGCACACCCGCGCCGGTGCTTGAAAAAATCAACGCCGCCTTGCGCTTTGCCATGCAAGACCCCACGGTCAAACAGCGCATGGCTGACTTGAGCTCTGATATTCCGGCGTTGGACAAAATGACGCCTCAAGGTTTGAAATCCCACTTAGAAGCTGAGATCGCCAAGTGGGATCCCGTGATTCGTAAGGCGGGTGTGTCGGCGGACTGAGCCTGCATTGTTCTGTCTGAAGCCACCTTCGGGTGGCTTTTTTGTGGCTTGGACATCTCAAAGAGCATGGAGAAAATTTCGATTAGAGAAATTGATTTACCAATGTTAAACTTCTTACCGAGACATCGAAGCACATAAAAAGCAGGAGACATGCCCCATGGGGTCTTACACCTACCCGAAATTCGTCTACAAACCGCCGACCGATTTGATGACCACGCCGCCGCAGCGCAGGCCTTTGGTGATCGTGGGGGCCGGGCCGGTGGGCTTGGCCGCCGCTGTGGATGCGCGTTTGCAGGGCTTGGAGGTGTTGCTGTTTGACGAGGACGATTCGGTGTCGGTGGGTTCGCGTGCGGTGTGCTATGCCAAACGCACCTTGGAAATTTTGGACCGCTTAGGGATTGGCCAACCCTTGTGCGACAAAGGCGTGAGCTGGAACATTGGCCGCACCTTTTTGCAAGAGGACGAGGTCTACCAGTTCAACCTGGTGCCCGAGCCCGGGCACAAGCGCCCCGGCATGATCAACCTGCAGCAATACTATTTGGAAGAAGCCTTGGTGGCGCGTGCGCTGGAGTTGGGCGTGGACATCCGCTGGAAGTGCAAAGCGGTGGGCGTGCGCGACGAGACCGACCATGCGGTGGTGCGCATCGAATCGCCCGAGGGCGCGTTCAGCATCGAGGCCGACTGGCTGGTGGTGGCCGATGGCGCACGCAGCCCGATACGCCGCATGCTGGGCCTGGATATGGAAGGCCAGGTGTTCAAAGACCGCTTCTTGATTGCCGATGTGGTGATGCAAGCCGACTTTCCCGCCGAACGCCGCTTGTGGTTTGACCCCCCGTTCCACCGTGGCCAGAGTGTGCTCTTGCACAAGCAGGCCGACAACGTGTGGCGCATCGACTTTCAGTTGGGCTGGGACGCCGACCCCGAGGAAGAAACCAAGCCCGAGCGGGTGGTGCCGCGCATCCAAGCCATGCTGGGCGACGAGCGTGCGTTCACGCTGGAGTGGGTCAGCATCTACACCTTCCAGTGCCGCCGCATGAACCAGTTCAGGCACCAGCGTTTGTTGTTTGCGGGCGATGCCGCGCACCAGGTGTCACCGTTTGGCGCACGCGGTGCCAACTCAGGCCTGCAAGACGCGGACGGTTTGATGTGGAAGCTGGCCTTGGTCATGAAGGGTTTGGCCCCCGAGTCTTTGCTGGAGAGCTACAACGACGAGCGTGTCTACGCTGCCGACGAAAACATCTTGAACTCGACGCGCTCCACCGACTTCATCACCCCCAAAAGCCCCACCAGTGTGCTGTTCAGACAAGCGGCGTTGGAGTTGGCGCGGCACCACCCGTTTGCGCGCAAGTTGGTCAACTCAGGCCGTTTGTCGGTGCCGAGCTTCATCACCCACTCGGTGCTCAACACACCAGACGTGGATGCTTTTGCGGGCGACATGCTGCCCGGCGCACCGATGGACGATGCGCCCATCAGCTGCAACGGCCACAGCGGGTGGTTGCTCGACCAATTGGGTCATCGGTTTCAGTGCCTGGTGTATGTGGACGATGTGGCGCAACTCGATGCCCAGACCTTGCATGCGCTACAAACCTTGGCGCAAGACGCGGTAGCGGTGCAGCCCATCGTGGTCAGCCGCCAAGCGGGTGCCATCGAGGGCGTGCGCGTGTTGGTTGATGTGCAAGGCTTGTTTGCCAAACGCTATGACGCACAGCCGGGCAGTGCCTGGCTGGTGCGCCCCGACCAGCACGTGGTGGCGCGTTGGCGCGGCATCCACCGTGATGCCATCGCCGCCGCACGTGACCGTGCCACGTGCAATGCTTGATGCTTGGAGCCAGCCATGACGCAGACCCTCAACCTTACCCCCAACTTCAACGAACCCGGCAAGCGCTACTTTCGCGACTTCACGCCGGGCGACGATTTTTACCAAGCCCTCATCGACACCCACCGAGGCCTGAGCGATGCACAAAGCGCCTTGGTCAATGCCAAACTCATCTTGTTGCTGGCCAACCATGTGGGCGACATGCACGTGTTGCGTGAAGCCCTGGCCTTGGCGCGTGCCGACGTGGCCGCCGATACCCCATCTTGATAGGAGACATCCCATGAAAATCAACCGCATTCACCACGTGGCCTACCGCTGCCTTGACGCCAAAGCCACGGTGGAGTGGTATGTCAAGCACCTCCACATGGACTTTGTGTTGGCCATTGCCGAAGACCAAGTGCCCAGCACCCACGCGCCCGACCCCTACATGCATGTGTTCCTCGATGCGGGACACGGCAATGTGCTGGCGTTTTTTGAGTTGCCCAATTCACCCGCCATGGGGCGTGACGCCAACACGCCCGAGTGGGTGCAGCACTTGGCGTTCAAGGTGGACACCGTGGCTGAATTGGAAGAAGCCAAAGCCCGTTTGCAAGCGGCAGGCATTGCCGTGGTGGGCGTGACCGACCACACCATCTTCAAGAGCATTTACTTCTTTGACCCCAACGGCCACCGCCTCGAATTGGCCTGTGACATTGGCACGCCAGAGATGTACCAAAAGCTCGACGAGGTGAAGTGGGAGATGCTCGAAGAGTGGAGCCAAACCAAACGCGCGCCCAAGCATGCCGCTTGGATGCACGAGAAAGAGTTGGTTTAAGGCTTCGCCGTCTTGGGTTTGAAGCTGCAACAGTCTGCTACCGCGCACTGCCAGCACAAGGGCTTGCGGGCTTGGCACACGTAGCGTCCATGCAAGATCAGCCAATGGTGCGCGTCGACCAAGTACTCGGGTGGAATGCGCTGCATCAGCTTCATCTCCACCTCATACGGTGTTTTGCCGGGGGCCAGCCCGGTGCGGTTGCCCACTCTGAAAATGTGTGTGTCCACCGCCATGGTGGGTTCGCCAAACGCCACGTTCAACACCACGTTGGCGGTTTTGCGACCCACGCCGGGCAAGGCTTCAAGGGCTTCACGTGTGCGCGGCACCACGCTGTGGTGTTGTTCCACCAAGATGCGGCAGGTCTCCATCAGGTGACGGGCTTTGCTGCGGTACAGACCGATGGTCTGGATGTAAAGCTCCAAACCTTCAAGCCCTAAATCCAAAATTTGTTGCGGCGTATTGGCCACCGGAAACAGCTTGCGTGTGGCCTTGTTCACCCCCACATCGGTGGCTTGCGCACTCAGCAGCACAGCGGTGAGCAACTCAAACACGCTGGTATATTCCAGCTCGGTATTGGGCTGCGGATTGGCTGCTTTCAGCGTCGCAAAAAATGGCTCAATGTGCTCTTTTTTCATCTTCAAAATTAATTGGGGTCAGAACCCAATTATCTTCCTATGCAATTTGCCGACCGCCTCAACAACGTAGAAACCTCTGCCATTCGTGAACTGTTCAAGCTGTTGGGCAAGCCCGGCATCATCAGTTTTGCCGGTGGGTTTCCAGACAGCGCCATGTTTGATGTGGAGGGCATTCGCGAAGCCAGTGCCCGTGCCTTGAGCGAAGAGCCCGGTGCTGCTTTGCAATATGGCGCCACCGAGGGCTACAACCCTTTGCGCGAACAGTTGGCCCACTTCATGGCCAGCAAGGGCGTGACGGGTTTGTCGCCCGAAGGCCTGATCGTGACCACGGGCAGCCAGCAGGGGCTCGACTTGATTGCCAAGACCTTGCTCAACCCAGGCGACGTGGCGCTGGTGGAAGGTCCTACGTTTTTGGCCACCATCCAGTGCTTCCGTTTGTATGGTCCGCACGTGTTGGGTGTGCCCATTGATGCCGACGGTGTGCAAGTGGACAAACTCGAAGAGATGATCGTGCAGCACCGGCCCAAGCTGGTGTATTTGATCCCCACGTTTGGCAACCCCAGCGGTGCCATGCTGAGTTTGGCGCGCCGTTTGCGCGTGCTTGAACTGGCCGTGAAATACCAAACCGTGGTGGTGGAAGACGACCCCTACGGCGACTTGTACTTCGGTGACGCGCCGCCGCCTTCGTTGCTGGCCTTGAGTGACCGTGTGCCGGGCAGCCGTGATTGGTTGGTGCACTGCGGCTCGCTGAGCAAAGTGCTGTCACCTGGCTTGCGTTTGGGCTGGATGATTGCGCCACCCGAGTTGTTGGCACGCGCCACCATGTGCAAGCAGTTCAGCGATGCCCACACGTCGACTTTTGCGCAGGCCACGGCTGCGCAATATCTGAAAGCGGGCCGCATGCCCGCCACGCTGGCCACGGTGCGTCGTGTGTATGGTGAGCGTGCACACGCCATGGGCGAAGCGCTGCGCCGTGAGATGGGCGACGCCTTGACCTTCACACAACCGCAGGGTGGCCTGTTCTTCTGGGCCAAGCTCACCGGGGCAGGTGGCAAAGTGAAAGACGGCAACGAATTGGCCAAGCGTGCGATTGAACAAGGCGTGGCCTTTGTGCCGGGTGCGCCGTTCTTTGCCAACGACCCCGACACCAGCGCCATTCGCTTGAGCTTTGCCACCGCCGATGTGGCCAAAATTCAAGAAGGCATTGCGCGTTTGGGCGCAGCGCTGTGACCCCTCACTCCATCGCGTAATCCGCCACCGGCACGCAGCTGCAAAACAAGTTGCGGTCGCCGTACACGTTGTCCACCCGCCCCACGCTGGGCCAATACTTGTGCTGCTTGAGTGCAGGCAACGCAAACGCGGCACGCTCGCGGCTGTAGGGGTGGGGCCAAGCATCGGCGGTCACGCAGGGCGCAGTGTGGGGCGCGTGCTTGAGGGGGTTGTTGTCTTGCGGCCAGGTGCCGTTTTCGATGCAGCGAATTTCTTCGCGAATGGCCACCATGGCGTCGATGAAGCGGTCGAGCTCGGCCAAGGTCTCGCTCTCGGTGGGCTCGACCATCAAAGTGCCGGGCACCGGAAAGCTCAAAGTGGGTGCATGAAAGCCGTAGTCCATCAAGCGCTTGGCTACGTCTTCGGCCGACACGCCGGTGCTGTCTTTCAGCGGTCGTAAATCCAAAATGCATTCGTGGGCCACGTGACCGCTGTCGCTGGCGTACAGCGTCGGGTAGTGGTCTTTCAAGCGCACGCTCACATAGTTGGCGGCCAAGATGGCGGCTTCGGTGGCGTGTTGCAGGCCTTCGCTGCCCATCATGCGGCAGTACATCCAGCTGATCGGCAACACCGCCGCGTTGCCCAAGGGCGCGGCCGAGATGGCGCCTACCCCATTGACGGTCAAGCCTGCTGTGGCGTGGCCGGGCAGGAAAGGCACTAAGTCGTGGGTGACACACACCGGGCCCACGCCCGGGCCGCCACCACCGTGTGGAATGCAAAAGGTTTTGTGCAGGTTGAGGTGGCTCACATCGCCGCCAAATTCACCCGGCGCGGCCACGCCCACCAAGGCATTCATGTTGGCGCCGTCCACATACACACGACCCCCGTGCTGATGCACCAAAGCGCAAAGCTCTTTGACCGAGGTTTCAAATACGCCGTGTGTGCTGGGGTAGGTGATCATCACAGCGGCCAAGTTGGCGCTGTGTGCTTCGCATTTGGCTTGCATGTCCGCCATGTCGACGTTGCCTTGTTCGTCGCAAGCCACCACCACCACCTTCAGGCCCACCATTTGCGCGCTGGCGGGGTTGGTGCCGTGGGCCGAAGCGGGGATCAAGCAGATGTCGCGGTGGGCTTGACCGTGGGCCGCGTGGTAGGCCCGAATCACCAACAAGCCGGCGTATTCACCTTGGCTGCCTGCATTGGGTTGCAAGCTGATGCCCGCATAGCCGGTGGCTTGGCAGAGCCACTCGCGCAACTGCTGATCGAGCAGCGCGTAGCCTTGCAGTTGATCGGCCGGAGCAAAGGGGTGGGGCAGGGCGAACTCGGGCCAGGTGATGGGAATCATCTCGCTGGTGGCATTGAGCTTCATGGTGCAGCTGCCCAGCGGGATCATGCTGCGGTCGAGCGCCAAGTCTTTGTCGCTGAGTGCGCGGATGTAACGCAGCATGCTGGTCTCGCTGTGGTGCGAGTTGAACACCGGGTGCGTGAGGTAGACGCTTTGGCGTTGCAGGTGCTTGGGAATCAAGCTCGCCACACCGGTTTCAAAGCGCGACCATTCGGGCAGCTGAGCGCCGGGCTGGGCAAACAGTTGCCACAGCAAGTTGATGTCATCTCGTGTGGTGGTTTCGTCCAGCGTGATGCCCAAGCGGTCAGGGCCTGCCGAGCGCAAATTGAAGCCCAGCGCACGGGCTTGTGCGGCCAAGGTTTGGGTGTGTTCGCCGCTCATCACCACCAAGGTATCGAACGCATGGGCGTGCAACAAGGTGCAACCGAGCTCGGTCAGACCACGAGCCAAGATGGCTGTGTAAGTGGCCACGCGCTCGGCAATGCGGCGCAGGCCATCAGGCCCGTGGTAGACCGCATACATGCTGGCTACGACCGCAGGCAACACTTGGGCGGTGCAAATGTTGGAGGTGGCTTTCTCGCGGCGAATGTGTTGTTCGCGTGTTTGCAGCGCCAAGCGGTAAGCAGGTGCGCCGTGTGTGTCCACACTCACGCCCACCAAGCGGCCCGGCATGGAGCGCTTGAACGCATCTTGACAGGCCATGTAGGCGGCGTGCGGCCCGCCCGCGCCCATGGGCATGCCAAAGCGCTGGGTGCTGCCCACCACCATGTCGGCACCCAGCTCGCCCGGTGGCGTGAGCAAGGTCAAGGCCAAGATGTCGGCGGCCATGATGACCAAGCCGCCCCGTTGCTTGTATTGGGCGATCAGGTCTTTGAAGTCGTGCACCGCACCCTCGACACCGGGGTATTGCAGCAGCAAGGCAAAGCTGTCGTGTTGCAGCGCTTGTGCACTGGGGCCCACCTGCACGCTCAACCCCAAAGGCGCGGCGCGGGTTTGAATCACCTCTAAGGTTTGCGGCAACACATCATCGGCCACATACAACACCGTGGACTTGGACTTGCCCACGCGCAAAGCCAGCGTCATGGCTTCGGCCGCGGCGGTCGCTTCGTCGAGCATCGAGGCATTGGCAATGGGCATGCCGGTCAAATCGCAGACCATGGTTTGGAAATTCACCAAGGCTTCCATCCGCCCTTGGCTGATCTCTGCTTGGTAGGGCGTGTAGGCGGTGTACCAAGCGGGGTTTTCCAAGATATTGCGCAAAATCACGCCCGGTGTGTGGGTGCCGTGGTAGCCCTGGCCGATGAAGCTCTTGAGCAACTGGTTGCGTTGGGCAATGGTTTTGAGTTCGCTCAGTGCCGCGGCTTCGCTCAGGGGTGCGGGCAGTTGCATGGGGTTGGCACGGGCAATGCTGCGCGGCACGATGCGTTCCATCAGCTCGCGCCGTGAGGGCACTGCCAAGGCCTGGAGCATGTGCGCTTCATCGGCCTCGCTCAAGCCGATGTGGCGTGCTGCAAATTCGTGGTCGTTTTCGAGTTCGCCCAAAGGCTTGGCAGATGGCATCAACATGGTCGGTCCGGGTGGGGTGAATCAGGCAATCAGTTGTTGGTAGCTGGTCTCGTCCATCAGGGCGTCCAGCTGCGAAGGCTCGGCGAGTTTGACCTTGAAGAACCAGCCCGCCCCCATGGGGTCGCTGTTGGCCAGCGAGGGGTCGTCGCGCAAGGCGGCGTTGACCTCCACAATCTCGCCCGTCAAGGGCATGTAGACATCGGCAGCGGCTTTGACCGACTCGACCACACCGGCCACATCGCCTTGTTTGAATTGAGTCCCGACTTCGGGCAACTCCACAAACACCACATCGCCCAAGGCGTCTTGCGCATGCAAGGTGATGCCCACGGTGGCATGTGTGCCATCGGCTTGAACCCATTCGTGGTCTTGTGTGTACTTGAGTGACATGGTGTTTCCTTTGTGAAGGTGAGGTGTGTGATGAAAATGCGACGGCATCAGCCGCGGTAATAACGCGTGGGGTTGAACGGCATGGCACTGACCACCATGGCCACCGGTTTGCCGCGCACTTGCGCGTACACCGTGTGCCCCAGCGTTGCGTGCGCGGGCGGCAAGTAAGCCATGGCAATGGCTTGGTTCACCGTGGGGGCCAGCAAGCCGCTGGTGACTTCGCCCAAGCGTTGGCCTTGCGCGTCTTGAATCTCAACATGCTCGCGCACCGGCACACGCACCTGCGCCACCAAGCCCACGCGTTGACGCGTCAAGGCTTGGCTGCCGTCAAGTTGTGCCAGCACCTTGTGTGCCCCCGGAAATCCGCCTGCGCGTGCACCGCCATTGCGGCGAACCTTTTGGATGGCCCAATTCAGCCCCGCTTCGACCGGGGTGGTGGTGGTGTCAATGTCTTGACCATACAAACACAGGCCAGCTTCAAGCCGCAAAGAATTGCGCGCACCTAAGCCAATCGCCTGTACCTGCGACAGTGCCAGCAAAGCGCTGGCCAATCCGCTGGCATGGGTTTGGGGAACAGAAATTTCAAAACCGTCTTCGCCGGTGTAACCGCTGCGCGTGACGAACAAGGCGATACCTTGCCATTCAAAGGCTTGACCTGTCATGAACACCAGTTGTTCAACGCCTGGCAAAAGTTGCGACAGTGACTGGCATGCCTGTGGGCCTTGCAATGCCAGCAGCGCTTGCTCGGGCATAGGGATCACCTCGCACAAATGACCAATGCGGGTTTGAATGTGCGCGATGTCGGCGGCCTTGCAAGCACCGTTGACCACCACAAAGATGTCGTCCCCCCGGTTGACAAACATCAGGTCGTCCAAGATGCCGCCATCTTCATTGAGCAGCAAGCCATAGCGTTGTTTGCCCACAGGCAGCCCGACCACGTCCACCGGCATCAGTTGCTCAAAGGCGGCTGCGGCGTGTGGGCCCACCAAGCGCAGCTGGCCCATGTGCGAGACGTCAAACAAGCCTGCGGCATGGCGCGTGTGGTGGTGCTCTGCCATGACGCCCAGTGGGTATTGCACCGGCATGCTGTAGCCAGCAAAAGGCACCATGCGTGCGCCCAAGGCGTGGTGTAAATCGTTGAGTGGCGTGAGTGATAGCGGTGTGTCGGACACAGTGAGGGCTCCATGCATGGCGTCACCAACCCCATGTGGGTGACGGGAACCCTGTTGTCCGCTTTACCTGAGAGATTCAACGCTGAATGTGCAGCGACTTGCCCCTTCGGTGGGCGCTCAGCTTGGGAGCACCTCTCTCCAACAGAATCAGTTGTATCAGTCCCTGGTGCCTGAGCGTTCAGCCTTCGGCGGTTTTACAAAACAAGCGATTGCAAAACTCTCTCCTGACGAAATAAATTCTACCCGATGCGGTTTTGCCCCATGCGTTCGTGGGCACCGCCTCACATGCCGCTGTAGTTGGGGCCACCACCGCCTTCGGGCGTGACCCAGACGATGTTTTGTGTGGGGTCCTTGATGTCGCAGGTTTTGCAATGCACGCAGTTTTGTGCGTTGATTTGCAAACGGTCCGAGTTGTCGTCGTTCTTGACATACTCATAGACACCGGCTGGGCAGTAACGGCTTTCAGGGCCAGCGTATTGCGCCAGGTTGATGCTGACGGGTACCGAGGCGTCTTTGAGCGTGAGGTGGGCGGGTTGATTTTCTTCGTGGTTGGTGTTGCTGATGAACACCGAGCTCAAGCGGTCAAACGTGAGCTGGCCATCGGGCTTGGGGTAATCAATCTTGGCGCAGTCGGCAGCGGGTTTGAGGCAGTTGTGGTCGGCCTTGTGCCCATGCAAAGTCCAAGGCGGCGTGTCGATGCCGAGCTTGGGCAACAGCCATTGCTCAATGCCGGTCATCAGCGTGCCAACCATCATGCCTTTTTTGAACCAGAGTTTGAAGTTGCGGTACTTGTCCAACTCACGGGCCAACCAGCTGGCCTCAAAGGCTTGGGGGTAAGCGCTCAGGGTGTCGCTGCTGCGGCCTGCGGCCACGGCCTCAAACGCGGCCTCACCTGACAATGCGCCACTCTTGATGGCCGCATGGCTGCCCTTGATGCGCGCCGCGATCATGTAACCCGCATCGCATCCCACCAGGGCGCCACCTGGGAACACGGTTTTAGGCAGCGCTTGTGGCGAGCCGTTGTTGATGGCACGTGCGCCGTAGCCAATCCGCTTGCCGCCCTCTAAGTGGGCACGGATACTGGGGTGTGTTTTCCAGCGCTGCATTTCTTCAAAGGGGCTGAGCCAGGGGTTTGTGTAGTCGAGGCCCAGCACAAAGCCCAGGGTGACTTTGTTGTCTTCGAGGTGGTACAAAAAGCCGCCACCAAAGGTGTCGTCTTGCATGGGCCAACCCGAGGTGTGCACCACCAATCCTGGCTTGGCTTTGGCGGGGTCGACTTCCCACAGCTCTTTGATGCCAATGGCAAACGTCTGTGTGTCGCGGCCTTCGTTGAGTTTGTATTTGGCAATCACTTGCTTGCCCAAGTGGCCGCGTGCACCCTCGGCAAACACGGTGTACTTGGCGTGCAGTTCCATGCCCAATTGAAAGTTGTCGGTGGGTTCACCGTCTTTGCCCAAACCAAGGTTGCCAGTGGCTATGCCTTTGACCGAACCATCGTCGTGGTACAGCACTTCGGCTGCGGTGAAACCTGGAAAAATTTCCACGCCCATCGACTCGGCATGCGCAGCCATCCACTTCACCACATTGCTCAAGGACACCACATAGCAACCATCGTTGTGGAAGTTGCGTGGCATCAACCAGTGGGGGGTGCGGGTGGCACCGGTTTCGGTCAGCATCAGCAAGTCGTCACCGGTGACTTCTTGGTTCAAAGGGCAGCCCAGTTCTTTCCAATTCGGGATCAACTCGTTCATGGCCTTGGGGTCCATCACGGCGCCCGACAGGATGTGCGCGCCAGGCTCAGAGCCTTTTTCAAGCACCACCACCGACACGTCCTTGCCGCTTTCCTTGGCCAGTTGTTTGATGCGGATGGCACAGGCCAAACCGCTGGGGCCGCCACCCACCACGGCTACGTCGTATTCCATGGCTTCACGGGGGCCGAACTGGGCAAGGATGTCTTGGGACGTCATGTTTTTCTACTCGGTGGTCTGAATTGCGCTTCATTTTATGCGGTGTCTTGAGGGTGACATCACGCGCGCTTGTCATAATGAAACGTCACACATTCAGGAGGCATCCATGGCTTACAGCATAGATTTATCGGGTCGCGTGGCCTTGGTCACCGGCGCATCCAGTGGCTTGGGCGCGCAGTTTGCCAAAACACTGGCGCGTGCAGGCGCTGCCGTGGTCTTGGCCAGCCGCCGTGTGGAAAAACTCAAAGCGCTGCGGGCAGAGATAGAAGCCGAAGGCGGCGATGCCCATGTGGTAGCGCTGGACGTGACCGATTTAGACAGCATCAAGTCTGCCGTGGCGCATGCCGAAACCGAGGTGGGCAGCATCGACATCTTGGTCAACAACTCGGGCGTGAGCACCATGCAACGCGTGCAAGACGTGACCGAAGAAGACTTTGACTTTGTGTTCAACACCAACGTCAAAGGCTCATTCTTTGTGGCGCAAGAAGTGGGCAAGCGCATGCTGGCACGGGCCAAGGGTGCAGCACCCGGCAGCTACACCGGCGGGCGCATCATCAACATTGCCTCGGTGGGAGGCCTCAAGGTATTGCCGCAAATTGGCGCCTACTGCATGAGCAAAGCCGCCGTGGTGCAAATGACCAAGGTGTTGGCCATGGAGTGGGGGCGCTTTGGCATCAACGTCAATGCCATTTGTCCGGGCTACATCGACACCGAGATCAACCACCACCACTGGGAAACCGAGCAGGGGCAAAAGTTGGTCAATATGTTCCCGCGCAAACGCGTGGGTCAGGTGCAAGACCTTGACGCTTTGTTGGTCATGTTGGCCAGTGCAGAAAGCAACTTCATCAACGGTGCCATCATGACGGCGGACGATGGGTTTTCTTTATGAAATTTGAACTTCCCGCGCACAAAAAACTGGTACATCAAATGACGATCCCCATCCGTTGGGGCGACATGGACGCCATGGGCCATGTGAACAACACCACCTACTTCAGGTACTTAGAAACCATCCGCATCGATTGGTTTGATGCGATCGGCACAAATTTGAACCCTGCAGGCTGTGGCCCGGTGATCGTCAACGCGTTTTGCAACTTTTACAAACAACTTGAATACCCCGGCAATGTGCTGATGAAGATGTACACCAGCGATCCCGGCCGCACCACCTTTGAGTCGTGGGCCACCATGGAGCTGCTGAACCAGCCTGGAGTGATTTATGCGGCGGGTGGTGCCACCACGATATGGGTGGATTTCCCCAAGCAGAAAGCAATTGAATTGCCAGATTGGGTGCGCACCATCGTCACGCCCTGAGCGCTGCTCTGCGCCTTGCGCAAATGAGAGCGACCTACTTTTGTTTGGGCGCGCGACCCAACAAATAGAACTCGGGGTTGGGCATCATGCTGCTGAAATTGGCGATACGGTTGCTCATGCCAAAAAAAGCGGTGATTGAGGCGATGTCCCACATGTCTTCGTCGTTGAAACCATGGGCGTGCAGGGCGGCAAAGTCGGCATCCTCTACCGTATGGCTGTGCAGGCAGACCTTCATGGCAAAGTCGAGCATGGCGCGTTGGCGCGGCGAGATGTCGGCTTTGCGGTAGTTGACCGCCACTTGGTCGGCCACCAAGGGCTTTTTCTCGTAAATGCGCAGAATCGCACCGTGAGCCACCACGCAGTACAAGCAGTTGTTGGCTGCGCTGGTGGTGGTGACGATCATCTCGCGGTCACCTTTGGTTAAGTTGCTGTCGCGTCCCACGGTCTCGGGCAGCATCAAGGCATCGTGGTAGGCAAAGAATGCACGCCACTCAGCAGGTCGGCGTGCAAACGCTAAAAAAACATGGGGCACAAAGCCCGCTTTGTCTTGCACCTCTAAGATTTTGGTGCGAATGTCTTCGGGCAGATCGTTGAGTTCGGGGTAGGGGTAGCGGGGGGTGTTCGTCATGTGCTGATTCCTTCGTGTTGTCTCTGTGCCTCGATTGTCAACCCACCAACAGCTTGTGCACCAAGTCGGCGGTGGTGGAGGCTTTGTATTTGCGCATCAGCTTGGCGCGGTAAATTTCGACCGTTCGATGGCTGATGTTGAGGGTCTTGCCGATTTCTTTGGAGGTCATGCCATCCATCAAAAAAGCGGCCACTTCGCGTTCACGGGCGGTCAACTCAGCGCGCACCGGACGGTGCGCACTGAGGTCTTCAAAACTCCATATGCCTGCCTCGTGCGGAGCCTCCCGGTTGAGTGCACTGCCGGTCACATGGCACCAAAATGGCTCGCCTTTGAAGTTTCCGTCGATACGCTTCATCACCCGGTCGTCGGCATACAGGCCCTTGGCATTGAGGATAGGCTCAATGCGCGCACCCGTGCGTTCGTATTCGTCAGCGCTAGGGTAGAGCACCTGAAAGGATTGCCCAATCAACTGCTCGCGTGTTGCGCCAAACATCTCGCACAGCCGTTGGTTGCAGTCCACCATGGTGCGGTTGCGTGACAGCACCAGGCCAATCGGGGCAAGGTCAAAGGCGAGGCGGTAATCGATCTTCATGGACAGTCGGGGGTCTGTGCTTACGAAAAACTACGTAGTGAATTACGTAGTATCGTAGCGGCATCTCGTAGAACCTTTTGGAGCATCTCTTGAACAAAGTTTTTCCATCCGCTGAGGCGGCACTCAAGGACATCGTGGCCGACGGTCAACTGATGGCCGTTGGTGGATTTGGCCTGTGTGGCATTCCTGAAGCGCTGATCGACGCCTTGCGCGATTCAGGCGTGAAAGACCTGACGGTGATTTCCAACAATGCCGGCGTGGACGGTTTTGGCTTGGGCAAATTGCTGGAAACACGCCAGATCAAAAAAATGATTTCCAGCTATGTGGGCGAGAACAAAGAGTTCGAGCGCCAGTATTTGGCCGGTGAGTTGGAGTTGGAGTTCACGCCCCAAGGCACCTTGGCTGAAAAGCTGCGTGCGGGGGGTGCTGGCATTCCCGCCTTCTTCACCAAAACCGGTGTGGGCACCTTGGTGGCCGAAGGCAAAGAGCTGCGCGAGTTTGACGGCGAGACGTATGTGATGGAGCGCTCGTTGGTGCCTGAGATTGCCTTGATCAAAGCCGATGTGGCGGACCGCTCCGGCAACCTGCGCTTCAACATGACGGCACGCAACTTCAACCCCGCAGCGGCCACCGCAGGCAAGATTTGTGTGGTGGAAGTTGAGCGCATTGTGGCCACCGGCGAGTTGGCCCCAGACGACATCCATTTGCCGGGTATTTATGTGCACCGCATCGTGCACAACCCAACCCCCGAGAAGCGCATTGAAAAACGCACCACCCGCGACCGCAAATAAGGAATAGACATGGCTTGGACTCAAGACGAAATGGCCGCACGTGCGGCAAGCGAACTGCAAGACGGTTTTTATGTGAACCTCGGCATTGGCATTCCAACGCTGGTGGCCAACCACGTGCCCGACCACGTAGAGGTGTGGCTGCAAAGCGAAAACGGCATGTTGGGCATTGGCCCGTTTCCCTATGACGATGAAGTCGACGCCGACTTGATCAACGCGGGCAAGCAAACCGTGACCACCATCAAGGGCTCGGCGATTTTTGGCAGTGACCAATCGTTTGCCATGATCCGTGGCGGCAAGATCAATCTCTCCATTCTTGGTGCGATGCAGGTGAGCGAGAAGGGTGATTTGGCCAACTGGATGATCCCCGGCAAGATGATCAAGGGCATGGGCGGCGCGATGGACCTGGTGGCAGGCGTCAAGCGCGTGATCATCTTGATGGAGCACGTGGCCAAGAAAAAAGACGGTACCGAAGACCTGAAGATTTTGCCCAGCTGCACCTTGCCTTTGACGGGCTTGGGTGTGGTGGACCGCATCATCACCGACTTGGCCATCATGGATGTGGTGCCCGAAGGTTTGAAGATCATCGAACTCGCGCCCGGTGTGACACGTGAGTTTGTGCAGAGCAAGACTGGCGTGCAGCTGATCTAAAGCTCACGCCCGCGCATGGCCTGTACGCATGCTGTGCGATGACAAACGCCCGACACTGTCGGGCGTTTTTTTGGGTAAAACCTCCTAAGAGCGGTCAATCCGCCTTGATGTTGGCGGCTTTCACCACAGTGCCAAAACGCGCCAGATCACGCTTGATGTCTTCGCCAAACTTGTCGCCGGTGCCCGGTGTGGCGCTGATGCCCATGCCGCTCAAGCGCTCACGCACCTCAGGGTCTTGCAGCACCGCATTGAGTTCCGCATTGAGTTTATCCACGATGGCTTTGGGCATTTTGGCCGGGCCCAGCAAACCCACCCATGAATTGATGTCAAAGTCGGTCACGCCGTTTTCAATGAAAGTTGGCACATCGGGCAAAGAGGAAGCGCGCTGCGCACTCGAGACGGCCACCGCATGCAGCTTGCCCGATTTGACGTGGGGGATGGCCCCTGCAATGGCGGTGTAAACCAAGGGAATATTGCCTCCCAGCACATCGGTCATGGCTTGGCCGCCACCTTTGTAGGGAATATGAACCAGGTTGGCGCCTGTGCGCATCTTCAAGAGCTCACCGGCAATGTGGGGTGTGCCGCCTGTGCCAGAGGTGCCGTAAGACAAACCGCCTGCCTGAGTTTTAGACTGTGCGATCACGTCTTTGAGGCTCTTGGCGGGAAACCCCGGATGGGACACCAAGATGAGCACTGCATCGCCAATTTTTCCAATCGGCGTTAAATCTTTCACCGTGTCAAAGTTCACTTTGGCAAACACGTGGGGGTTGATGACCAAGGTGCCATCAAAGCCAAGCAACAAGGTGTAGCCATCGGGTTCTGCGCTGGTCACCATTTGCGTGCCGATATTGCCTGAGGCACCGGGTTTGTTGTCGACCACCACCTGTTGGCCCAAGCGTTTGGAGAGTTGCTCTGCGATCAACCTGCCACTGGTGTCGGTCACGCCACCTGGCGTGAAAGGCACGACCAGGCGGATGGGCTTGTTGGGGTAGTTGGTCTGCGCATGGCTTGGGCTGGTGCCAAGCCCTAGGCATGCAAGGGCAAGCCCCAGCATGGCAGCGCGGGCTTGCCGGTATGTGACATGAAGTAACGATGGTTGAGCGCAAATGGACATAACGGTCTCCTCAGGCTTAGGGTCAGGGTGTTTCGGGGTATTTCTTTTCAAACGCCCAGACTTCTTCAAAGCCCATCAGGCGTGTGAGTTCACCGAAGTCATACAAAGGCATGTTGCCACCTGCGGACGAACCGGTTTGTTGGATATGTTGGTACATGCGGGTCATGGCTTCAACCGCTGCCAACATGGCACTGACCGGAAAGATCGCCAACTTGTAGCCCAGCGACTCCAACTCGGCTTGCGTCAGTACCGGTGTGCGCCCTCGCTCCACCATATTGGCCACCAACGGCAAGTCAAAGTGATGGCCAATGCGGCGCATTTCTTCTTCGGATTCGGGGGACTCGACAAACAGCACATCGGCTCCAGCTTTGGCATAGGCCTCGGCGCGTCGCAGGGCTTCGTCTAAACCCAGTGACGTGCGAGCATCCGTGCGGGCAATAATCAAAAAGTCTTTGGACTGGCGGCTGTCCACCGCCACTTGAATTTTGCGCACCATGTCTTGGGTCGCAATGACACGGCGTCCAGGGGTGTGGCCGCATTTCTTGGGGAACTCTTGGTCTTCGAGTTGGATGGCCGCAGCGCCTGCGCGCTCATAGCCTTGCACGGTGTGTTGGATGTTGAGGAGCCCTCCGTAGCCCGTGTCGCCATCGGCAATCAGCGGGGTGCGCGCCATGCCCGCCATGGCTTGCACGCGGTTGAGCATGTCGGAGTAGGTGGCCAGGCCTGCGTCAGGCAGGCCCAAGTAAGAAGCCACTGTGCCAAACCCTGTCATGTAGAGCGCTTCAAAGCCCATGGCGTCGGCCAGGCGCAATGACACCATGTCATAGACGCCTGGGGCGACCACTAAGCCGGGTTGTTGAAATCGTTGGCGCAGTGCGTGAGTGGGGGTGTGGTTGACGGGTGCATTCATTCAACGATGATTGCACAAAGAAACAAACCCCTCAGTACTCGGTTTCCTGAGAGGTTTACGGGTTGCCGTTGAATATGGAGCGGGTGATGGGAATCGAACCCACGCTATTTGCTTGGGAAGCAAAAGTTCTACCATTGAACTACACCCGCATGGGCTGGATTCTAGCGGTGCCAACATACCGACCCTGCTGCTAACCCCTTGAATCGCCTGGCTTAGGCGAGTGCTTGGCCTTGTTTGCAGGCGGTTGGCAATGGGTTGGCTGATGGATGCTGTTGGGTGCTGATTGCTCTGATGGGCAAAAGCACTACCCTTGAAGTGAGTTGACGTGAAACTTAGGAAATTTTCATTTGTTCTAAAACTAACTTACCTAAGATGCCATATGGATTAGCAATGGTTTCAGGCATTTCAAAATGGTTGTAATTTTGTCCAACAACATACTCAACGGGTTTTCCCATGTCTTTTACTGCTTTAGCAAAGTCACGGCTTTGCCTTTGGAATTCAGGTGTTTCAAGACTTCCATGAGCAACAATGATTGGGGCATTTAAAAACTCAAG
>CANFYL010000019.1 GCA_947451285.1 Comamonadaceae bacterium | reverse complement strand
GTACAGCACCAGATCAAGCTGGAGCAAAACTACCGCAGCTTCAGCAACATCTTGGACAGCGCCAACCACCTGATCAGCCACAACAAAAGCCGCTTGGGCAAAAACCTGCACACCACCCAAGGTGCAGGTGAGCCGGTGCGGGTTTACGAGTCCCCCACCGACTTTGCAGAAGCCCAGTGGATGGTCGATGAGATGAAGCAGTTGCTGCGCGATGGCCAAAACGGCGATGGCAGCCAAGGCGTGGCGCACCGCCACGAAATCGCGGTGCTCTACCGCAGCAACGCGCAAAGCCGGGTGATTGAAACCGCGCTGTTCAATGCGGCCATGCCGTACCGGGTGTACGGGGGCTTGCGCTTTTTTGAACGCGCCGAAATCAAACACGCTTTGGCCTATTTGCGCTTGTTGGAGAACCCGCGTGACGACACCAGTTTCATGCGCGTGGTCAACTTCCCGCCGCGTGGCATTGGGGCACGCAGCATCGAGCAGTTGCAAGACGCTGCGCGTGCCATGGGCTGCGCCATGCACGACGCGGTGAGCGCGGTCTCCGGCAAAGCCGGTGCCAACCTGAGCGCGTTTGTGGCCAAGATCGATGTGCTGCGTGAGCAGACCCAGGGCCAAACGCTGCGCCAAATCATTGAGTTGCTGTTGGACCACTCCGGCTTGACCGAGCATTACAAGGCCGAGCGTGAAGGCGCAGACCGTTTGGAGAACTTGGCCGAACTGGTCAACGCGGCGGAAAGCTTTGTGACCCAAGAAGGCTTTGGCCGAGAGGCTGTGGCTTTGCCGGTGGACGGCCAAATGATCAACCCTGACACGGGCGAAACCATGTCGCCTCTAGCGGCATTCTTGACCCATGCCGCGCTGGAGTCAGGCGACAACCAAGCCCAAGCGGGGCAAGACGCGGTGCAGCTGATGACGGTGCATGCCTCCAAAGGCTTGGAGTTTGACTGCGTGTTCATCACCGGCATGGAAGAGGGCTTATTCCCCCATGAAAACTCGATGAACGACTACGACGGGTTAGAGGAAGAACGCCGCCTGATGTACGTGGCCATCACACGCGCACGTCGGCGCTTGTACCTCAGCCATTCGCAAACCCGCATGCTGCATGGCCAAACCCGCTACAACCTCAAGAGCCGTTTCTTTGAAGAGTTGCCCGAGCACACCCTGAAGTGGATCACGCCCGCACGCTCCGCTTTTGCCGATCCGCAAACCTCACGGCGCGATGCTTGGCAAAACCCCGCCTGGCAAAACAACCCTTGGGGGGGTGGTGTTGCCACGGCGGCAGCACCTGTGGTGCAACGCGCGGCACCCACCAGCGGCCCCAATGCCTGGGTGCGCAGCGGCGTGCAGGTGTTTCACACCAAGTTCGGTGAGGGCACGGTGATCAGCCTGGAAGGGCTGGGAGACGACGCCCGCGCCCAAGTGAAGTTTGGTCGCCACGGCATCAAGTGGCTGGCGCTGAGCGTGGCCAAGCTCACGCAGATCTGAAGGCAGAGTTCAGGCGTAGATCACGTCGGATACAAAGCTGTCGCGAAAGCTGTAATAGGTCGAGCAAAAAAACATGGCGGCCAGCATCAACATGGCGGGCAGCAGCGCCAAGGAGGCAAATTCGCTGTCGCCCGTGAGTCCTGCAATCAGCGTGATCACCAAAGCCGTGAGCAGGAAAATAAACGACCACAACAGGCCAAACACCATAAATGCGCGCCAGTTGCTCAAGCAAGCCACGGTGCTGAAAAACAAACTCTTGATCGCTGGCACGCCATGCCAATGCACCAAAGCCGGTGCGTGCCAAAACACAGCCGACAGGGGCATGTACAGCAAAAGTGACAACCACATGGCATTTTGAAATTCGGGCTTCATCAAAGTGTCGCTGTCCAGTGAGCCGCCGACCAAATACAGCTTGGCAAAGTCGCCACCGTCAACCAGCATCGACAAGCCCATGACGCCGACGAAGCCCAACGCATAAAGCAGCCCCAGCACCAGCATGTCACGCTTGCGTTCTTTGCCCGCGCGAAACCCACTGACCAAAATCATCGGCATGGGGAACTTGCCCACATCAACCTCGCGGGTGGCTGCCATCAGGCCCAAGGAGGCGGCAGGCAACAGCATCAGGGCCACAAAACTCCCCACCACAGGCACCAGCGACGACACCGACATGAGCGCCATGAACATGAAAAACAAGCCGCTCATGGCGATCGGTTGTTTCCAGAAGGTTCGAATCCCTTGGCGCACCCATTGGGCGCCCGTGCGAGCAGGAACAACTTGGAGTTTCATGGGAACAAGGTTACCGGTTGGGTCACCCGTTCGCGCAGCACGCGCTCGAAGTGGGTGGGGTCGTGGGCTTGGAGCATGCTGGCTTCGCGGGGCAGGTGAAAGTCCCACAAGCGAGAAATCCAAAAGCGCAATGCCCCAGCACGCAGCATGGCGTTGAAGAGTTGGCGCTCAGCATTCGTGAGTGGCCGCACAGCTTGGTAGGCCTCGAGCAGCGCTTGCATCTTGTCAGCGTGATGTTGGCCATCGGTGGTCGCATCATGGTGAATGCACCAGTCATTGATGCATACAGCCAAATCAAAGAGCCAACTGTCCACACCTGCGAAATAGAAATCAAAAAAGCCAGTCAACTCGGGCGACTCGGGCGAACCATCAAACATCACGTTGTCGCGGAACAAATCGGCATGGACCGGGCCACGGGGCAGCGCGGCGTAAGCCGATGAAGCCGCTATGTGGTGCTGGTAGCCCAATTCCGCTTGAATCAAGGTGGACTGTGAGGCATCTAAAAACGGCAACACTACAGGAACGGTCTGCGCCCACCAGTCCAGCCCACGCAAATTGGGTTGCTCACGCGCAAAGTCGCTTCCTGCCAAGTGCATGCGTGCCAGCATGTCGCCCACTGCCGCGCAGTGGGTGGGGGTGGGTGCCAGTTCGCTTTGGCCACGCAAGCGGTTCACCACAGCCGCGGGCTTGTCCTGCACCGTGAGCAAAATGTCGCCGTGGCGGTCGGACACTGGGTCTGGCACGGGAATGCCGCGTTCAGCCAGGTGTTTCATCAGATACAGATAAAACGGCAGCTGGGCGTGGGTGAGGCGCTCAAACAGCGTCAGCACATAAGTGCCATCGCTGCTGGTGAGGAAGTAGTTGGTGTTTTCGATCCCACCTTGGATGCCTTTGAGTTCAACCAATTCCCCCAGCTTGAGTTGTGTCAGCAGATCTTGTGCGGTGGACTCGGAAACTTCGGTGAAAACAGCCATGACAGGGTGGTGGATGAAAAGTACTTGAATTGTAGTGGTCGCCCTAGGACGTGTTGCCCGCAGCCGCGGCCCGGTGCCCATGGGCACGGCACAATCGCGGCATGTCAGAAAACAAGACCTTGCTGCTGGTCGACGGCTCCAGCTACCTCTACCGTGCTTTCCATGCCATGCCCGACTTGCGTGCCGTGCCGGGTGACCCCACCAGTGCCGCCACCGGCGCCATTCGCGGCATGATCAACATGATGCAGGCCTTGCGCAAAGAAGTGCCCACCCAATGGGCAGCCTGTGTGTTTGATGCCAAGGGCCCGACCTTTCGCGATGCCATGTACCCCGAGTACAAGGCCCACCGCTCGCCCATGCCCGACGACTTGCGCAGCCAAATCGAGCCCATCCACCAGATGGTGCGCATGCTGGGCTGGACCGTGCTGGATGTGCCGGGTGTGGAGGCCGACGACGTGATCGCCACCTTGGCGGTGACGGCTGCGCAGCAGGGCATGACGGTGGTGGTGTCGAGTGGTGACAAAGACCTGAGCCAATTGGTGAACGAACACATCACCATCATGGACACCATGAACGGCAAAAAACGCGACGTGGCGGGCGTGACCGCCGAGTTTGGCGTGCCGCCGAGTTTGATGGTCGACTTTCAAACCCTGGTGGGCGACACCGTGGACAACGTGCCCGGCGTGCCCAAGGTCGGCCCCAAAACCGCCGCCAAGTGGCTGATGGAATACGGCTCGCTCGACGCCTTGCTGCAAAACGCCGATGCCATCAAAGGGGTGGCCGGTGAAAACCTGCGACAGGCCCGTGAGTGGTTGGTCACGGGGCGTCAGCTGGTGACCATGAAAACCGATTGCGATTTGTCGGAGTATGTGCCGGGTTTGCCTGCGCTGGACGCCCTGCATTTGGCAGAGCCGAATCAGGTGGAGCTCAAAGCTTTTTACGAAACCTATGGATTCAAAGGTCTGGCCCGTGGGATGGGTGAGGCCCTGGGCAATGCAGCGGGACACGCGGCAGACACACGCGCGACGCGCTCAGGCGATCAACCGCCAGCCGGCAATCCGGGCTTGTTTGACGAGCCCGCACCCACGCCTTCGCAAGTCACCACCAAGACCTATGACTGCGTGCTCACTTGGGAAGCGTTCGACGCGTGGTTGGTCAAAATTCAAACTGCGGACTTGGTGGCGTTTGACACCGAAACCACCTCGCTGGACGCCATGCGCGCCGAGTTGGTGGGCTTGAGTTTTTCGGTGCAGCCCGGTGCCGCTTGTTACATCCCGCTGGCGCACAGCTATGGCGACGCGCCCACGCAGTTGCCCCTCAACGAGGTGCTGGCCAAACTCAAACCCTGGTTTGAAAACCCCGACGCCAAAAAGCTGGGCCAGCACATCAAGTACGACCGCCACGTCATGGCCAATCACGGCATCGAGGTGCAAGGCTATGTGCATGACACCATGCTGCAAAGCTATGTGCTGGAAGTGCACAAGCCGCATGGCTTGGCCAGTTTGGCCGAGCGCCATGTGGGCCGCAAAGGCTTGAGCTACGAAGACCTGTGCGGCAAAGGCGCACATCAAATTCCGTTTTCCCAAGTGGATGTGGCACGTGCCACCGAGTACTCGTGCGAAGACTCGGACATGACGCTGGAGGTGCACCAAGCTCTGTGGCCGCGTTTGCAAGCCGATGACAAGCTGCGCTTTGTCTACGGGCTGGAAATTGCCAGCAGCGAAGCGCTCTACCGCATTGAGCGCAACGGCGTGTTAATCGACGGGCCCACCTTGGCTGCGCAAAGCCATGCTTTGGGCCAGCGCATCGTGCAACTGGAGTCCGAAGCTTATGAGATTGCGGGCCAGCCCTTTAACTTGGCCAGTCCCAAGCAGTTGGGCGAAATCTTTTTTGACAAACTGGGTTTGCCCGTCGTCAAAAAGACCGCCACCGGGGCGCGCAGCACCGACGAAGAAGTGCTGGAAAAGCTCGCCGAAGACTACCCATTGCCTGCCAAGATTTTGGAGCACCGCTCCTTGAGCAAGCTCAAAGGCACCTACACCGACAAGCTGGCGCAGATGGCGCTGCCGCGCACCGGGCGCGTGCACACCCATTACGCGCAAGCGGTGGCGGTGACGGGACGTTTGTCCAGCAACGACCCCAATTTGCAGAACATCCCCATTCGCACCGCAGAAGGTCGCAAAGTGCGCGAAGCCTTTGTGGCCCCAGCGGGCAGCGTGATTGCCAGTGCTGACTACAGCCAGATCGAGCTGCGCATCATGGCGCATTTGAGCAACGACGAGGCCTTGGTCAAAGCCTTCCAGGACGGCTTGGATGTGCACCGTGCCACTGCTGCCGAGGTGTTTGGTGTGGCGGTGGACCAAGTGAGCACCGAGCAGCGTCGCTATGCCAAAGTCATCAACTTTGGATTGATCTATGGCATGAGCGCTTTTGGTTTGGCCAAGGCACTGGGCATCGACAACACCGCTGCCAAAAATTACATCACCCGTTACTTTGAGCGCTTTGCCGGTGTCAAACGCTACATGGACGGCACCCGCGCGCAGGCCAAAGCGCAGGGCTATGTGGAGACCGTGTTTGGCCGTCGGCTGTACCTGCCTGAAATCAACAGTCCCAACGGACCGCGCCGCGCGGGGGCAGAGCGGGCGGCCATCAATGCGCCCATGCAAGGCACGGCGGCAGACCTGATCAAGCTCAGCATGGTCAAGGTGCAACAGGTGCTGGACGCGCAACACCGCTCGATCCAAGTGATCATGCAAGTGCACGACGAGCTGGTGTTTGAAGTGCCCGAGTCCGAGGTGGACTGGCTCAAGACCGAAGTGCCGCGCCTGATGGCCGAGGTGGCGCAGCTCAAAGTGCCCTTGCTGGCAGAAGTGGGCGTGGGACGCAATTGGGACGAGGCGCATTGAGCCACACCCTATGATTCACCCATGACGTTGCTTTCTATTGTGGTCGGCACCCTGGTCGCTGGCATGGGCAGTGTGTGGCTGGCCGCCTTGCTGGCTTATGCCTTGCTTTCTCGCTTTACACAGCATTTGTTGAGCATGGCGGCTGGCGCTTTGCTGGCCACGGCTTTCATGCGTTTGTTGCCCGAGGCGTTCGAACAGTCGGCGGCGGCTGGCGTGTCAGCGCAGGCTTTGTTTGCGGTGTTGCTGGTGGGTTTGGTGTTTTTCTTTCTGCTCGACAAGGCCGAGTTGTGGCACCACGGACATGAACACCACCAAGCCGGACCACACGCTGCGCCCCACAGTCATGACCCCCATGATGCGCACCATGGACATGTGCATGCCCATGCAACCCACGGCCACCACGCCCACCACGCCCACGGTGGCGGTTGGGCCGTGCTGTTGGGCGACAGCGTGCATGCATTTGGCGATGGCATTTTGATTGCGGCTGCCTTTGTGGCCGATTGGCGTTTGGGCTTGGCGTCTGCGGTGGCTGTGATGGCCCATGAGGTGCCGCACCATGTGGGCGACTTGGTGGTGTTGCGTCAAACCTTGGACACGCCGCGCGCGGCCTTGTTCAAGCTGTCGCTGGCTGGCGGTGTCACGACCATTGGTGGTGTCGTGGGTTATGTGCTGGTGGGCGCGATGCACGAGTACCTGCCGTACTTTTTGGTGGTGGCTGCCAGCAGTTTTGTTTATGTGGCCTTGGCCGATTTGATACCGCAGTTGCAAAAGCGTCTCAGCCCCGCGCAAACCGCAGCCCAAGTGGCTTGGTTGTTTTTGGGTATGGGCTTGGTGTTTGTGCTGGGTGAGCTGGCGCAGCACTAGACACTGCGATCCCCTGCTGCTTAGCCTTTGGCCACGGGCAAGCCCGGTGTGGTGCACCACTCGCTCCAGCTGCCCGCATATAAGCCGCTGGCGCCTAAACCCGCGACCTCCATGGCCAACACATTGGGCACTGCGCTCACACCGCTGCCGCAGTGATGCACCACGCTTTCGGGTGAGCGGCCATTGAGCAGCGCGGTGAACTCGGCCCGTAACACCTCGGGACTCTTGAAGAAACCTTGCGCGTCGAGGTTGCTGTTGAAAGGACGGTTCAATGCGCCAGGAATATGACCCGCGACTGGGTCAATCGGTTCGACTTCCCCGCGGAAACGTGGAGCACCCCGTGCATCGATCAAGGTTTGCTCTGCTTGATTCAGCCGGCTGGCCACTGTCGACGTGTCTACCAAGGTCACCAACGGGGCTTGCAAGACGAATTGGGATGGTGCACGGTTGGGCGATGCGCCAGACGCTGTCGCGCCGCCTGCGGTCACCCATGCTTGCAAGCCGCCGTCGAGCACGGCCACAGCGCCGTGCCCACACCATTTGAGCATCCACCACAAACGTCCACAGTAATTCATGCCATTGCGGTCATACACCACCACCTGCATGTCATTGGTCAAGCCAATGCTTTGCAGCCATTGGGCAAATACTTTTGGTTGGGGTAGGGGGTGGCGTCCGCCGTTTGCCGCCTGAGTTGTGTCTTGGGCGCTGAGGTTGTGATTCAGGTCGGCATATAAAGCCCCCGCAATGTGTTGGTCATGAAACTGTTGACGCCCAACGGCGGGTTGCATCAAATCGCAGCTGCAGTCAATCACCATCACCGAGGTGGCTTGGTTTTGCAAGGTTTGCAATTGCTTGACGCTGATCAGGGTGGTGTACATCAGGATTCCTTGGAGAGTTCTAAAACAAGGGGATGGCTCAGTGCTCTTCGGCCGGCGCGTTGGGCGCCGCGCGTGCGCGCAGCAGGGTGGCCGCCATACCGCTGGCGACGATCAAGGCCATGCCAGCCCAACCGATGAACGGTATGTCGTCACCAAACAGCAGCAAGCTGTAGAGGGCCGCAAACACAATGCCGGAGTATTGCAAATTCGCCACGACCAAGGTGGCCCCTTGGCTGTAGGCGCGGGTCAGACACAACTGTCCAAGCGAGGCCAGTACACCGACGGGCAGCAACCAAATGGCGTGGTACCAATTCCATGGTGTCACGCCGTCAAATAGCATCACACCGCCGCCCGCTGCCGCCGTGCCAATGGCGAAGTAAAACACGGTGCGTGTTTCGGGTTCACCCACACGGCTCAGCGCCATGACTTGCATGAATGCAAAAGCGGCGACAAATCCTGACATCAAACCGATCAAGCCCGCGAAGATTTGGTTTTGTTCGATCGTGGGTCGCAACATCATCACCACGCCGGCAAACCCACTCAGCACGGTAATGGCCAACGGTCCCTGTGACCATGCGCTCTCACCTTCTTGAGGATTCCAGTTCAGCAAGTTGCCACCCACCAAAAAGGCAGCCACCCACACACCGCTCATGTAGTTGAGGGTCATGGCGGTCGCCAGAGGCAAATGGGCGATGGCGTAAAACCAAGATCCCAGCGAGAGCACGCCAACAGCAGAACGCCACACATGCATGCCTGGGTAGCGCGTGCGCAGCGAGATGCCTTGTTGTTTGGCAATCACACCCAGAAAAACCATGCCGACCAAGCCACGGTAGAACACCAACTCGGCAGGCGTGAAATACGCAGACGCAAACTTGACGCATACCCCCATGGTGGCAAAAAAAGCTGCGCCCAGCAGCATCCACAGGGCTTGCATGCGACTTAACGGGCGCTGAAGTTGAGTTTGCCGCGGTACCACTCGTGGAAGTGCTGCATGCCGTCTTCCATAGGGCTTTGATAAGGGCCCACCTCGTTGTCGCCCCTTAACATCAAGGCCTTACGACCTGCGTCCATGCGCTCTGCAATGTCATCGTCTTCAATGCATGTTTCCATGTACGCGGCTTGTTGTGCTTCAACAAATTCGCGTTCAAACGCGACGATTTCTTCGGGGTAATAGAACTCCACCATGTTGAGCGTCTTGCTTGGGCTGATAGGGTGCAAGGTGGAGACTGTCAGTACATGGGGGTACCACTCCACCATGATGTGCGGGTAGTAGGTGAGCCAAATGGCGCCTTGTTCGGGCAACTGGCCGTTGCGGTATTTCAGCAGCACGTCATGCCAGGTTTGGTAGGTGGGTGATCCGGGCTTGCCAAAGCCACTGGACACACCCACGGTCTGCACCGAGTAGTTGTCTTTGAATTCCCAGCTCAGGTCATCACAGGTGACAAACTGACCCAGACCGGGGTGAAAAGGGCCCACATGGTAGTCCTCCAGATACACCTCGATGAAGGTCTTCCAGTTGTAATTGCATTCGTGCAACTCCACGCGGTCCAGGGCAAAGCCTTCAAAGCTCAAGGCAGCGCGCGGACCCATGTTGGCCAAATCAGCCTCGATGTCGAGCCCGTTGTCTTCAAACAGCAAACCATTCCACTCGCGCAACTTGTAGTTGTTGAGGTTCAAGCAGGGGTCGTGTGAAAAATGCGGTGCGCCTAGCAATTGCCCAGATGGCGAATAGGTCCAACGGTGAAGGGGGCAAACAATGTTGCCGCTGGCCACAGAGGGACCGGATGCATTCAATGAGCCGCGCCCTTTGAGCATGACCGCTTGCCGATGACGGCAAACGTTGGAGATCAACTCAACCCCTTGGGCTGAACGCACCAAGGCGCGGCCTTCTCCTTCATGTGGGAGGGCGTAGTAGTTGCCCAATTCGGGCACAGCCAATTGATGACCCACATAGCGTGGGCCAGACTGAAAGATGGTCTCCAGTTCACGCTGAAACAGCGCTTGATCGAAATAACTGGTAACTGGTAGTTGGCTAGACGCCTGCTGCAGTTGAAGACTTAAATCAGACATGGAGGACCTGACCTAAAGACTCCCCACAGGGAGGGGGTATGAAAAAATAAATCAACCAAAGGGTTGATTAGACGAGGCCCATTGTACCTTTGGGTGACATGCGCGTACTTGAAGCGGCCTAAAATGCAAGACTATTTGTTCTGACTCATACATGGACCGTCCTCAGCATGCCCAAGGTTAAACCTGTCCCCACTGATGCGCAGGCTGCGCCTGACAGCTACGAATCGGCGTTGCAAGAGCTGGAAGCTTTGGTGCAACAGATGGAATCCGGACAGCTGCCCTTGGCCCAATTGTTGTCAGGTTATCAGCGTGGTGCGGAACTTTTGAATTACTGTCGGACTCAACTCGACAGCGTTGAGCAACAAATCAAGGTGCTGGACAACGGTGTCTTGAAGCCATGGATATCCACCTGACTTTTATGCGCCAGAACCCTCCTGTTTTTGATTTAGACATGTGGAGCGAGCAACGACTCGCGCAGGTCGAGCAGGCTTTGTCGTTGTGGATCAACCCACAAGCCCCCGCAGGTTTGGGGGATGCCATGCGCTATGCCGTGCTCGATGGTGGCAAGCGATTACGTCCTCTGTTGGTACTGGCCGCAAGAGAGGCTGTGGCTGGCCTCACCCCTGACACCACCTTGGACGAAGCGGCCTTGCGTGCTGCGTGCGCCGTGGAGCTCATACATGCCTACTCCTTGGTGCACGACGACATGCCTTGTATGGACAACGATGTGCTGCGGCGCGGCAAACCCACGGTCCATGTGCAGTTTGGCGAAGCACAAGCGCTACTGGCAGGAGACGCTTTGCAGGCCTTGGCATTTGAGTTGCTCACCCCTGATGCATCGGCCATTGAAGACCAGGTGCAAGCCCGTCTTTGCCGACTGCTTGCCACTTCCGCAGGGCATGCGGGCATGGCCGGGGGGCAAGCGATTGACTTGGCCAGCGTGGGTATGCGCTTGGGTGAGGCGCAATTGCGCCAAATGCACCGTTTAAAAACGGGAGCCTTGCTGGAAGCCAGTGTCATGATGGGCGCAGCTTGCGGGAACCCCATGTCACAAGCACGTGAGAGTTTGCAGCGCTATGGCCAATCTCTGGGACTTGCGTTCCAAGTGGTCGACGATATTTTGGATGTCACCGCTGACTCTGCCACCTTGGGCAAAACCGCTGGCAAGGACGCTGCCAACGACAAACCCACCTACGTTTCTTTGCTCGGCTTAGAGCGCGCCCAGGCTTACGCCAGCGAACTGCTCGACCAGGCCTTGAATGCTTTGCACGCCAGCCAATTGACGCACACCCAAGCGCTTTCTGAGTTGGCGCTGCGGGTTGTGAACCGGAATACCTGACCATGTCATCTTTGCTGTCGACCATCAACTCTCCTGCTGACTTACGCGCTTTGTCGCGGCAACAATTGGTCCCTTTGGCGGATGAGTTGCGCAGTTTTTTGCTCCACAGCGTGGCGCAAACCGGTGGTCATTTGAGTTCTAACTTAGGCACCGTCGAATTGACTGTGGCCTTGCATTACGTGTTCAACACACCCGATGACCGCGTGGTGTGGGATGTCGGACACCAAACCTACCCCCACAAAATTTTGACTGGCCGCCGTGATCGCATGTCAAGCTTGCGCCAGCGCCACGGTTTGAGCGGTTTTCCCAAGCGCGACGAAAGCATCTACGACGCGTTTGGCACTGCGCACTCGTCGACCAGCATTTCAGCTGCTTTGGGCATGGCCATCGCGGCTCAACTCAAAGGCGACGCGCGTCATTCGATTGCTGTGATTGGCGATGGCGCAATGACTGCAGGCATGGCTTTTGAAGCGCTTAATAACGCGGGTGTGACCCAGGCACGTTTGTTGGTGATCTTGAACGACAACGACATGTCGATCAGCCCGCCCGTGGGTGCACTCAACCGTTACTTGGCACAGCTGATGAGTGGGCGTTTTTATGCCACCGCAAAAAATGTGGGCAAGCAAGTGCTCAAAGGTGCGCCCCCCTTGTTTGAGTTGGCCAAACGCTTTGAAGAGCATGCCAAGGGCATGGTGGTTCCTGCGACATTGTTTGAGAAATTCGGCTTCAACTACATCGGCCCCATCGACGGTCATGACTTGGACTCATTGATTCCAACGCTAGAAAATATCAAGCATTTAGAGGGCCCACAGTTTTTACATGTGGTCACCAAGAAAGGCCAAGGCTATGACTTGGCCGAGGCCGACCCGGTGGCCTATCACGGCCCTGGAAAGTTCGATCCAGCGGTGGGCTTGGTGCCTGCAAGCACGGTGGCCAAAACCACGTTCACCCAAGTGTTTGGCCAATGGCTGTGTGACATGGCCGAGCACGATCCGCTGCTGGTGGGTATCACACCTGCCATGCGCGAGGGCTCGGGCATGGTGAAGTTCCATCAGCGGTTTCCGGAGCGTTACTTTGATGTGGGAATTGCCGAGCAGCATGCGCTGACTTTTGCGGCCGGTTTGGCGTGCGAAGGCATCAAACCCGTGGTGGCGATTTACTCCACCTTTTTGCAACGTGCCTATGACCAGTTGATCCACGATGTGGCCTTGCAAAAACTGCCCATGGTCTTGGCGCTCGACCGAGCTGGCATTGTGGGGGCGGATGGCGCCACGCATGCCGGCTTGTTTGACATCCCTTTTTTGCGCTGCATCCCGCACGTGAGCATCGCTTGCCCAGCCGATGAAAACGAATGTCGCCAATTGCTCAGCACGGCTTTTGCACAAGACCATTGTGTGGCTGTGCGATACCCACGCGGCGCTGGGGCGGGTGTGCCGGTGCAAGCTGGCTTGGAAGGCTTGCCGTTTGGCAAAGGAGAGTTACGCAGGCAGGGGCAAGGTATTGCCGTGTTGGTGTTTGGCACCTTGTTGTACCCGGCCTTGAAAGCGGCTGAGTCGCTCAATCTCACGGTGGTCAACATGCGCTGGGCCAAACCACTTGATGTGGACTTGCTGGCTGACGTTGCCGCGAGCCATGAGGCCTTGGTCACGCTGGAAGAGGGTGCACTCATGGGCGGGGCTGGTGATGCAGTGCTGGAAGCTTTGCAAACTTTGGGCTTGATCAAACCAGTGCTCAGTTTGGGTGTGGGCGATCAATTGACTGAGCATGGTGACCCTGTTCATTTGCTGGCTGAGCTCGGCTTGGATGCGCCAGGCATCGCAGCTTCAATCAGCCAACGCTTTCCCAAATTGCTGTCGTCTGTTTGAGCCTTTTTCAAAACGTTTGAAGTTTTTTCTTGCCGCCAGGTGCATGGTGGAAACCCGCAGAAAGTCACGAGAGCGACTGCATACAATCCCCCATCCTTGTGGAGATCGCCTTTGTGCGTGAACTTTGTGAGGACTTGTTTTAACAACTCATGGGAGTCTTTCATGGACCGTCGTTCCGTCATTAAAAACGCAGGCATCGCAGGCATCTTGGCCGCAGGTGCCGCCCCTGCTGTGCACGCACAAGCAGCGATTCGCTGGCGCTTGGCCTCGAGCTTTCCAAAATCGCTCGACACCATCCATGGTGCTGCTGACACCTTTGCTCGCGCAGTCAAAAACATGACGGGTGGCAAATTTGAAATCTCTGTGCACGCAGCTGGTGAAATCATGCCCGCATTTGGCGTGGTCGATGGTGTGCAACAAGGTTCCATCGAAATGGCGCACACGGCCCCTTACTATTTCTTTGGCAAAGATGAAACCTTTGCTTTGGGTTGCGCCATTCCTTTCGGTTTGAACAGCCGTCAAATGTCTGCTTGGATGTACGAAGGCAATGGCTTAAAGCTGATGCGCGAGTTCTACGCCAAGTACAACATCGTCAATTTCCCAGGTGGTAACACCGGCGCCCAAATGGGTGGTTGGTTCCGTAAAGAAATCAAGTCTGTGGCTGACCTCAAGGGCTTGAAGTTCCGCATTGGTGGGTTCGGTGGCAAGGTGCTTGAGCGTTTGGGCGTGGTGCCCCAAAACATTCCTGGCGGTGACATTTACCCCGCTCTGGAAAAAGGAACCATCGACTCTGCCGAGTGGATTGGCCCTTATGACGATTTGAAGCTGGGTTTCAGCAAAGTGGCACCTTTCTACTATTACCCCGGTTTCTGGGAAGGTGGCCCACAGTTGGACTTCTACATCAATGACAAAGCTTTCAATGCATTGACGCCAGAGTACAAAGCCATTGTGGAGGCTGCTGCGGCACAAGCCCACTCTGACATGCAAGCCAAGTACGATGCGCGTAACCCAGCAGCCTTGAAGCAACTGGTGGGCTCTGGCACCAAGCTGCGTGAGTTCCCCAAAGACGTGATGGCTGCTTCTTTCAAAGAAGCCATGGCTTTTTATGAAGAAATCTCTGCTAAAAACGAAAACTGGAAAAAAGTCTATGCAGACTATTCCAAGTTCCGTGGAGAGCAAAACTTGTGGTTCCGTTTCACCGAAGCTAAGTTTGACTCGTTCATGCAAGCGCAAAAGTTGTAAATCAACGGGTGCATGCACAAAAAACCGCGCTCAAGGGCGCGGTTTTTTTGTGCCGATGTCTCCCGATCACATCTGACGAAATGCTTTGAGTTCTGCCGACAGCCTTTCGCACTCTGCCAAAACAGAGGCGTCGGTGACGTAAAACACGGCAAACTTTCCCACCAAGGTGCGCACATAAAGTCGCGGAGCCATCAGCCATTCCAAGCCTCGAATCCGAATCAGCTTGGCAAATGCCAAATCATCAAAGGCCATGTGTTTGTCCCAGATCCAAGTTTGATGAATCCCTTGTGCATCAAGGCGAGCGCGACTCTTTAGGACATGCCAAGCGGTCCATGCAAGCAAGGCCCAGGCCAAAATGAACCAGCCTGCGGCCTTCAACCCAGCCACGCCTGTGTCACCGCCAAATTTGCCTTGCTGCCACAAGCTCAATAGCCAATACGCAGAGCCCAGCACAATCAGCCCAGTGATGCCTTGAAAGCTGCGTGAAAATGCAGCACCCTCCAGCACCTCGGGGCATGGTTCAAAGCGGAATGGCTGAATTCCCGGTTTGGAGGTAGGTTCTGAAGTGGCTGTCTGTGGGTGGTTCATCGCGAATCCGTGTGCTTCAAGGCGCCAAGAAAAAAGCCCCTCTCGGTGTGGTCGGAGGGGCTAGAGAAGTTTCGTGGATTTACTTTTTGAACAAATCGTCGATTTTTTTCTGCTCGTCAGCGGCGCTTTCAGCCGCTGTAGGCTGCGCGCCATCCAGCTTGAGCTCGGCCTCTGGCACCTCTTGTTCAGAAGGCATTTCGATCACCACTTTGTCAAGATCGACCTTTTCTTCTTTGTCCAAGAACATGGTCACCGTCTCAGGCACAAAGATCACGATCACCACCAAAATCAACTGCATGATCACCCAAGGAATGGCGCCCATATAGATGTCGTTGGAGCGCACGGGTTTTTCAATGCGACCTTCTTTGAACAAGGTGTCAGCAATGCCGCGCAGGTAAAACAGCGCAAAACCAAAGGGTGGGTGCATGAAGCTGGTTTGCATGTTCACGCACAAGAGCACGCCAAACCAAACCATGTCGATGCCCATCTTCTCAGCCACGGGCCCAAGCATGGGCAAGATGATGAAGGCGATTTCAAAGAAGTCCAAGAAGAAGGCCAAGAAGAAGATGAACACGTTCACCACAATCAAGAAGCCCACTTGACCGCCAGGCAAGCCCGACAACAAATGCTCGACCCACTTGGCGCCGTCGACACCTTGGAACACCATCGAGAACACGCGTGAACCAATCAGGATGAACACCACCATGGCCGTCAGACGCATGGTGCTGTGCATGGCTTCCCAAATCAGGTCTTTGTCCAAACGCTTGTGCATGGCTGCCAGGATCAAGGCGCCCACACAGCCCATGGCCCCCGCCTCTGTCGGCGTGGCAATGGCGGTGTTGATACCAGGTAAGCCGCCCATCGATCCGAGCACCGCAAAGATCAAGAAAGCGGAAGGGATGATGCCGCGCAAACATTTGGCCCAGAGCGCCCACCCATTCAAGGTACGCGCTTCTTTGGGAACGCCGGGCACGAACTCAGGCTTGATCAGGCCGAGCGCAAAGGTGTAGAGCGCGAAGATGGCCACTTGCATCAGCGATGGGCCCCAAGCGCCTTTGTACATGTCGCCCACTGATCGTCCCAGTTGATCGGCCATCACCACAAGCACCAATGAAGGCGGCACCAATTGCGTGATGGTGCCCGAGGCCGCCAGCACGCCGGTGGCGTAACGCATGTTGTAGCCGTAGCGAATCATCACAGGCAGTGAGATCAGGGCCATGGCGATGACTTGACCGGCTACCGTGCCGGTGATCGCGCCCAAAATGAATCCCACGATGATGACCGAATAACCCAAGCCGCCTTTGACGGGGCCAAAGAGCTGACCCATGGAGTCGAGCATGTCTTCGGCTAAGCCGCATTTTTCAAGAATGGCGCCCATGAAGGTAAAGAACGGAATGGCCAGCAGCAAATCGTTGCTGAGAATGCCAAAAATATTCAAGGGCAGATTGGCCATGAAGCTGGCGGGAAACCAGTCCATGCTGATGGCAAAAAAGCCGCAAGCCAAGCCCAAAAAGGACAGAGAGAAAGCGACCGGGAAGCCGATGAGCATCGTGAGCACAAGGCCCACGAACATGATGGGTGCGAAGTTTTCCATTTGCATGATCGTGTGTCCTTTATTGCACCGGCTTTTCGTAGTGCGTGTCCATTTCGAACTTGCCCTGCAAGTAAGCCACGCGCTTGATGATTTCGCTCACACCTTGCAGGAACATCCAGGCAAAGCCCAGAGGGAGCAACAACATGGCAGGCCAACGGATCAGCCCTCCTGCATTGCTGGACATTTCATTGGTGAGCAACATTTTTAAGAACAGGGGAAAGCTCAGATAGGTCAGCGCCACCATCACGGGCAGCAAAAACACGACCAAACCCAACAAGTCGATGTAGACCGGTGCATTGCCTTTGAGTTGACCGTAAAAGATATCAACGCGCACATGTTCGTTGAGTTTGAGCACCAAGGGTGCCCCCAACATCACAGTGGCTGCAAACAGATACCACTGAATTTCGAGCCATCCATTGGAGCTGATGTCAAAGCCGTAGCGGATGAAGGCGTTTCCTGCAGAAATTAAGGCTGCGGCCAATACAGCGAAGGCGGCCAAGTGGCCAAATTGTGCGCTGGCTTTGTCAACGCCCAAAGCGAATTTAAGAAGTTTTGTCACCTTGTGTCCCCATTTTTCGACAGCCTGTGATCCTACCAATTCTGAGCATTTAAATGAATACTTCAGGATGAAGATTTACGCTTTCAGCGTGAAATTACTTCAAATTGAATAAGGCATCACCCCATGATTTGCAGTCCCGAGCCTGCTTTCACATTGCCAATGACGCAGGCTTGGTCAAACCCGCCTGTTGTGAAAAGTGCCAGCACCTGGTTCAGTGCCTCGGGGGCACAACTCACCAACAAGCCACCCGAGGTTTGGGGGTCGCTCAAAAGTGCTTGGTCGACGCTTGCGAAACCCTCAGGCAGATGCACTTCGTGGCCGTAGCTGGCCCAGTTACGTCCTGAGGCGCCTGTGATGAAGCCTTGCTCGGCCAAGGCGCGCGCCCCTTGGACCATAGGCACTTGCTTCCAATTGATGTGGATTTGGCATTGGGCACCTCGGGCGAGTTCCAGGGCGTGACCTGCCAAGCCAAAACCCGTCACATCCGTCAACGCATGCACCCCGGGGTGTTTGGCCAAGGCAATGCCCGGACGGTTGAGCTGGGTGGTCAAGCGGATCATGTCTTGGTAGCCAGCTGCACTGAGCGCTTCTCTTTTGAGGGCCGCCGACAAAATGCCCACACCCAAAGGTTTGCCCAGCACCAACACGTCGCCCACTTGTGCACCGTTGTTGCGCTTGACCTGAGAGGGGTGGACCAAGCCCATCACCACCAAGCCGTAAATCGGCTCGACCGAGTCGATGGTGTGTCCGCCTGCAATCGGAATGCCTGCGGCGTGGCACACGTCTTGACCGCCTTGCAGGATCCTGCCAATCGTTTCGACGGGCAACACATTCACCGGCATACCCACCAAGCCCAGCGCCATGATGGGCGTGCCGCCCATGGCGTAGACATCGCTGATGGCATTGGTGGCGGCAATGCGGCCAAAGTCATACGGGTCGTCCACGATGGGCATGAAGAAATCGGTGGTGGCGATCAGCGCCTGCTCGTCGTTGAGTTGGTAAACCGCGGCATCGTCGGCGGTCTCGATGCCCACCAAGAGTTGTGGCGGCATCACAAATCCCGTGCTGTGCTGCATGCTTTGCAAGATATCGCGCAGCACGGCAGGGGCAATCTTGCAGCCGCAGCCGCCGCCATGCGACAGCGAACTCAAACGGGGTACAGGGGGTGGGGTGAGGGAGGGGGGGGAGACAACCATGCCCCAATTATCCGGCGGCCTTGGTTTATGACTTTTTGGCGCGCTTGAAGGTCCACCAGGGCAACAAGGCGCGCAGCGACTGCACCTCGCCGCTGTGGTCACTTTGGTAGCCGGCCAGTGCGTTGAGCTGCAATACCCATTCGGTGGTGTGCAGCAGGTGTCGCAGCGCTTGGGTGGCCGGTGTGTCTAGGGCCGACTTCAAGCAGACCAAATGGAAGTGCTCTTGGGTCAATGCGACAAACCCCAGCCCACGCGCACGCGCTGTGCTCTCTAGACCCAATCCCACATCGCCACGACCGGCAGCAATGGCTTCAGCCAGTGCTGTGTGCGAAGGCTCGGCGTCTGCGTTGCAGTTCAAGCTGGCGCTGTCGAGTTGCGTTTGTTGCAACAAGTCGTCCAGCAAGACGCGCGTGCCGGTGCCCAAGCTGCGCTGCACAAAGCGGGCTTGGGTGCGCGCCACATCGGTCAGACTGTGCAGGTGCTGCGGGTTGCCAGGGGGCACCATCAGTCCTTGGGTGCGCGTGGCAAAGCCAATGATTTTGTGCAAACCGGGTTGGAGTAAGTGCTGGTAGGCCTGCTGGGTGTGTGTGCCCATGCCCGGATGTGTCTGGGTGTGAAACCCCGCCAGCGTGCAGCGGCCTTCGTTGAGGGCGCGGATCGCGTCCACGCTGCCGCAAAAACGGATGTCCAAGTGCAGGCCAGTGCTACTCGCTTGCTCACGCAAACGCGGTAGGGCGTCGTCGTGGCTGGCGTACAGGGTGAGCACATGGGCATCGGGGTCGAAGGCCACCGCAAATGTGCGCTCGAGGTCGGCGCGCAAGGCTTCGATCTGCGGCGCCAAGCGGGCTTGGGTTTGGCGCTCGGCCCACATCAGCTTGGTGCCGAACTCTGTCAGCTTGGCCGATTGCCCTTTCTCCCACACGATCAGCTCTTGCCCCATCACGTCCTCCCAGCGCTTGAGCTCACCCCACACATGGCGGTATGACAAGCCCAAGTCACGCGCTGCCGCCGAGATCGAGCCGCGCTGCGCCACGGCTTGCAACAAGGCCATCAGCGGGTGACGCAGCAAACCCGCATCACCCGCGGGGCTGCTGTTGTCGCGGTAGTTGAGGGTGTAGTGGAGTTGGACGCTATGCACGAGACTTCATATGGCAGGGTATTGCGGGCCTGACTACGATAACGCAACTTTTTAGGTCTGATGAATTCTTTCTCCGACAGCGCATGGTCTGCGCTGGAACTCCTTTTCAATGCGGATCCCGTGCTGTGGTCCATCGTGGGCCGCTCATTGTGGGTGAGTCTGCTCGCCTGCAGCATCGCTTGCACGGCGGGCGTGGTCTTGGGTGCTTGGCTGGGGGTGGCCCGATTTGCCGGGCGTGATGCGCTGCTCACCGTGCTCAACACTTTGTTGGCCTTGCCCTCGGTGGTGGTGGGTTTGCTGGTGTACTTGTTGTTGTCGCGCAGTGGGCCGTTGGGATTTTTAGGCTGGCTGTTCAGCATCAAAGCCATGGTGCTGGCGCAAGCCGTGTTGGTGCTGCCCGTGGTCACCGCGCTCACGCGCCAGTGTGTGGAAGATGCGGAGCGCAGCCATGGAGAGCAATTGCAATCGCTGGGCGCACACACGCGGATGCGCAGTCTGTTGCTGGCTTGGGACGAGCGTTATGCCTTGCTCACCGTGCTGATTGCCGCATTCGGGCGTGCCGTGTCTGAAGTCGGCGCTGTGATGGTGGTGGGCGGCAACATCGAAGGCTTCACCCGTGTCATGACCACGGCGATTGCACTGGAAACCAGCAAGGGCGACCTGCCTTTGGCGCTGGCCTTGGGCTTGGTGCTGTTGGCCGTGGTGCTGGTGCTCAATGTGTGCATTTCCGCGCTGCGGCGCTGGCGTCTAGGCTCTGATGGGGCACGCATCGGTGCATTGCCAGGCGGTGCGCTATGACCGCTGCGTTGTTACGTCTGAATCAGGTGTCGGTGCAGTTCGGTGCGCATGTCGCGTTGCGCGATGTGCAACTGTCGATCCAAGCCGGTGAGCGTGTGGCCCTGGTGGGTGCCAATGGATCTGGCAAGAGCACCTTGCTGCGTGTGGCCCACGGCTTGTTGCCAGCTAGCAGCGGTCAGGTGCAGGTGGCCTCCACAGTTCGTCAGGCCATGGTGTTTCAGCGTCCGCACATGTTGCGCACCAGTGTGTTGCGTTTTGTAGTCTGGGGCTTGTGGTTGCAAGGCGTGGCCTGGCGTCGGGCCCATGCGCAAGCCGCAGCAGCCTTGCACCATGTCGGGCTGCATGATTTGGCCGAACGATCTGCCCGCACCTTGTCGGGCGGTCAGCAACAACGCCTGGCCTTGGCCAGAGCCTGGGCCTTACAGCCTGATGTGTTGTTGCTCGACGAGCCGACCTCGAGCCTTGATCCGCATGCCAAACGCGAGATTGAGCGTTTGTTGTCGGACTGGTTGTCGACCGCAGACACCACCTTGCTGTTCAGCAGCCATAACCTGGGCCAGGTCAAACGCTTGGCCACCCGCGTGGTTTATTTGGAGGCGGGGCGTGTGCTGGCCGACTTGCCCGTCGATCATTTCTTCAATCAATCGTTGGTGCACAGCCACCCCGAAGCCCATTTGTTTTTAAAAGGAGAACTGGTATGACCCGTCGTTCACATCTCATCGCTTGTCTGGCCTTAACGGGCGCTTTGTGCGCAGGCCACGTGTGGGCACAAAGCACACCGTCTCTCGTGATGGCCTCGACCACCTCGACCGAGCAGTCGGGTTTGTTCGCGCACCTGCTGCCCGCGTTCAAGCAAGCCACCGGCATCGAAGCCAAGGTGGTGGCGCTCGGCACGGGCCAGGCCCTGGACATGGGCCGCCGTGGCGACGCGGATGTGTTGTTTGTGCATGACCAAGCCGCCGAAGAAAAGTTTGTTGCTGATGGCTTTGGCGTCAAACGCTTACCCGTCATGTACAACGACTTTGTGCTGGTGGGCCCCGCCAGTGACCCCGCCAAAACGCGCGGCAAAGACATCGTGTCTGCCCTGCAAAAAGTGGCCGCTGCACAAGCACCTTTCGTCTCACGCGGCGACAAGAGTGGCACCCACGCCGCAGAGCTGCGCTACTGGAAGCAAGCCGGCCTAGACGCCAAAGGCGCGGGCTACAAAGAGTGCGGCTGTGGCATGGGCCCGGCGCTCAATATGGGGGCATCGGTGGGTGCGTATGTGTTGACGGATCGGGGCACTTGGTTGAGCTTCAAAAACCGTCAAGACTTGCAAATTTTGGTCGAGGGCGACAAACAGCTGTTCAACCAATACGGCGTGATGGTGGTCAACCCCGCCAAGCACCCCCACGTCAAAGCCGACTTGGCGCAGAAGTTTGTGGACTGGGTGGTCTCACCTGCGGGCCAAGCCCACATTGCCAGCTACAAGGTGGGCGGCGAGACCTTGTTTTTCCCCAACGCCAACAAGTAAAGCACGCCCTGCGCGTGTTGACGCCGCGCAGTCTCAAGCCCACCTTCGCGTGGGTTTTTTTGCGTCCGATGACAGATTTCAAGGGTTTGTCCTTAGGAGGTCGACTTCCTAGGCTTCTCAAAATCCTAGGCATACCCATTCATAGAGAAGGGGTGTTCACCATCCCTGATCCAGGAGAACCAGATGCAAAAAATCTTGCACATCAACCCCGACAAATGCACCGGCTGCTTGCAGTGCGAAATGGCTTGTTCCTTCGAGAACTACGGTACGTTTGCCACCGCCAAGTCACGCATCAAGGTGTTCGACTTCCACGAGACCGGCAAAAAAGTGCCCTACACCTGCACCCAGTGCGACGAGGCCTGGTGCTTGCACGCGTGTCCCGTGGAGGCCATCACGCAAGACAAAACCACGGGCGCCATGGTGGTCAACGAGACCACTTGTGTGGGCTGCAAGGTCTGCACCATTGCCTGCCCGTTCGGCACCATCAACTACGTACAAGAAACCGGCAAAGTGCAAAAGTGCGATTTGTGTGGCGGTGACCCCGCTTGCGCATCGGCATGCCCCACCGGTGCCATCACCTTTGTCGACGCCAACTGGACCGGCCTGGACAAGATGAAGCAGTGGGCCAACAAATTGGGCAACCAAGCGTCTGCCGCTTGAGCCAACACAGGAGAACACATCATGACTTGGGCTGGAAAAATCCTCCGCATCAACCTCACCGCAGGCACCGTCAAGAGCGAACCCCTGAACATGCAATGGGCTCGCGACTACGTGGGCTCGCGTGGCTTGGGCTCCAAATACCTGATCAGCGAAATCGACCCCAAAGTGGACCCGCTGTCCCCCGACAACAAACTCATCTGGGCCACCGGACCGCTGACCGGCACCATGGCCTCCACGGGTGGGCGCTACACCGTCATCACCAAGGGCCCGTTGACGGGGGCCATTGCCTGCTCCAACTCGGGGGGGTACTTTGGCGCCGAGCTCAAGATGGCAGGCTGGGATATGGTGATTTGCGAAGGCAAGTCGCCCAAGCCGGTCTACCTCTACATCAACGACGGCGTGGCCGAATTGCGAGACGCTGCCGATATTTGGGGCAAGAGCGTGTGGGACACCGAAGCCCACCTCAAAAAGACCTTGCAAGACCCGCTGGTGCGCGTGTCGTCCATCGGCAAAGCGGGCGAGAACCATGTGCTCTACGCCTCGGTGGTGAACGATTTGCACCGCGCGGCGGGCCGCTCAGGCGTGGGCGCCGTGATGGGCAGCAAAAACCTCAAGGCGCTCGCTGTGCGTGGCACCCTGGGCGTGGGCAATGTGCGCGACCCCAAGGCCTTCATGAAGGTCACGGCCGAGAAGAAAAAAATCCTGGCCGACAACGCCGTCACAGGCCAGGGCTTGCCTGCCTATGGCACCCAGGTGCTCATGAACGTGATCAACGAAGTAGGTGCCTTGCCCACGCGCAACCACCGCGATGTGCAGTTCGAAGGCGCCAAAGACATTTCTGCCGAAGCCATGGCCACGCCGCGCGAGAGCGACGGCAAAAAACACCTGGTCACCAACCAAGCCTGCTTTGGTTGCACCATCGCGTGTGGGCGCATCAGCAAGATGGACGAGACCCACTTCACTGTCCAAAACAAACCCCAGTACTGGGGCGCGTCCGGCGGCTTGGAGTACGAAGCGGCCTGGGCTTTGGGCGCGGCCAATGGCGTGAACGACTTAGAAGCCTTGCAGTACGCCAACCTGTTGTGCAACGAAGAAGGCATCGACCCCATCAGCTTTGGTGCCACCGTGGGCGCGGTGATGGAGTTGTACGAAATGGGCGTGCTCACCCAAGAGCAGTTGGGCATCGACGCCAAGTTTGGGTCGGCTCAAGCACTGGCCTTCTTCGCGGAAGAAACCGTCAATGGCCGAGGCTTTGGCAAAGAGATTGGCCAGGGCTCCAAACGCCTGACCGAAAAATACGGCCACCCCGACCTCAGCATGAGCGTCAAAGGCCAAGAGTTCCCGGCCTATGACGGTCGCGCCATCCAAGGCATTGGCTTGGCGTATGCCACCTCCAACCGGGGTGCCTGCCATTTGCGGGGCTACACCATCGCCTCAGAAGTGTTGGGCATTCCCGTCAAGACCGATCCGTTGGAACACGAAGGCAAGCCCGAGTTGGTCAAAGCCTTCCAAGACGCGACTGCTGCGTTCGACTCGTCGGGCTTGTGCATCTTCACCACCTTTGCGTGGGGGCTGGCCGACTTGGCACCGCAAATGCAAGCCGCTTGCAACGAGGACTACACCACCGAAGAGCTGGAAAAAATTGGCGAGCGCATTTGG
>CANFYL010000018.1 GCA_947451285.1 Comamonadaceae bacterium | reverse complement strand
CATCGGCGTGCCGGTGGCGTTTGCGCTGGGCCTGTCCACCGTCACCGCCTTGCTGGTGTCGGGCAACTTCCCGCTCATCGTGCTGCTGAAAGAAACCTTCACCGGCATCGACAGCTTCCCGCTCATGGCGGTGCCGTTCTTCATCTTGGCGGCTGAACTCATGAGTGGCGGCTCGCTGACCGAGGTGCTGCTCAAGTTTGCCGGCCAGTTTGTCGGCCACAAGCGCGGCGGCTTGGGTTACACCAACGTGGTGTCGCTCACCTTCTTCTCGGGCATTTCGGGTTCGGCTCTGGCCGACGCCGCAGGCCCCGGCTCCATGTTGATTCGCATGATGGACAAAGCCGGTTATGGCCGCGCCTATGCAGCGGCACTCACCGCGTCCACCGCCATCGTGGGGCCCATCATTCCTCCCTCGATCATCATGATCATCTACGCCTTGGCCGACGACAACGTGTCGGTGGGTGCGCTGTTTGTGGCGGGTTTGATTCCGGGCGTGCTGATTGCCGTGGCCATGTGCACGGTGAACTGGTACGTCTCGAAACAACGCAACTACAAAGGCGACGACGAATTTCCCACCCGCAGCGAAATGTGGCAAACCACCTGGAAGGCCATGCCCGCCATCTTGTTGCCCGTCATCATCTTGGGTGGCATGCGCGCGGGCTGGTTCACCCCCACCGAAGCCTCGGTGGTGGCGGTGTTTTACGCCCTGTTGTGCGGCAAATACGTTTACCGCACGCTGGAGTGGAAAGCCGTGCCCGACATCTTGTCGCGCTCTGCCCTGTTGACGGCCTCGGTGCTGCTCATCATTGGCATGTCGGCCTCGTTTGCCTGGGTGCTGACCATCGAAGGCGTGCCGCAAATCGTGGCCACGTGGATTGCCGACATGCAGTTGTCGCCCTGGACGTTCCTGATCGTCATCAACGTGTTCTTGCTGCTGTTTGGCATCTTCATCGAGCCGCTACCAGGCGTGATGGTGCTGGTGCCCATCTTGGCGCCTGTGGCCGCCAAAGTGGGCATCGACCCGATCCACTTTGCCATGGTGGTGATCTACAACTTGACGCTGGGCATGATCACCCCCCCAGTCGGCGGTTTGCTGTTTGTCACCTCCAACGTGTCACGCGTGCCTTTGTCGGACTTGACACGTGAACTCACGCCCTTCTTGTGGGCCCACGGTGCCGTGCTGGTGGTGCTGACTTTTGTGCCAGCGCTGAGCAACTGGCTGCCCCATGTGATGGGCTTCAAGTAAAGCAACAGTCCCCATGACCCACCCCATCCGCTTAGGCTGCATTGCCGACGACTTCACCGGCGCCACCGACCTGGCCAACAACCTGGTGCGCGCCGGCATGCGCGTGGTGCAAACCATCGGGGTGCCCACCGAGCCATTGAACGCCGAGTTAGGCGCCGAGGTGGACGCGGTGGTCGTGGCGCTCAAATCACGAACCATCCCGGCGGCACAGGCCATCGCCCAATCGCTCGACGCTTTGCGCTGGCTGCAAGCCCAAGGCGCCGAGCAGATTTATTTCAAATACTGCTCCACCTTCGACAGCACCGCTGCGGGCAACATTGGCCCGGTGACCGAGGCCTTGATGGCCGCGCTCGGCACCAACTTCACCATGGCCACACCGGCTTTCCCCGACAACGGCCGCACCGTGTTCAAAGGCTATTTGTTTGTGGGCGATGTGCTGCTCAACGAGTCGGGCATGCAAGACCACCCGCTCACCCCCATGCACGACGCCAACCTGGTGCGCGTGCTGCAAGCACAGTCGCAAGGCCAAGTGGGCCTGATCGACCACCGTTGCGTGGCGCAAGGCGCGCAGGCGGTGCTTGCACGCATGGCCGAACTCGAAGCTCAAGGCGTGCGCCTGGCGGTGGTGGACGCCGTCAGCAACGACGACTTGCTGCGCTTAGGCCCTGCCCTGAAACACCTGCCCTTGGTCACCGCCGGTTCAGGTGTGGCCATTGGCTTACCCGCCAACTTCGGCTTGAGCGCCAACCCCAGCGCCAGCCAGTTGCCCGCTGCAAGCGGTGCGCAGGCCATCGTCTCGGGCAGCTGCTCCACCGCCACGCGAGGCCAAGTGGCGCACTTCATTGCCAGCGGTCGTCCCGCATTTGCCCTCGACCCCTTGGTGCTGGCACGCAGCCCACAGGCTGTCGCCGAAGTGGTGGCGCAAGTCTGCGCCTGGGTCGCGCCCCACTTGGCCTCAGGCCCGGTGCTGGTTTATGCCACGGCAGCGCCCGAAGCCGTCAAAGCCGTGCAAGCGCAACTGGGTGTGGATGCGGCGGGTGCCTTGGTGGAACACACCCTGGCCGACATCACACGCGGCCTGCTCGCTCTGGGTGTTCGCCAATGGGTGGTGGCCGGTGGCGAAACCTCGGGCGCTTGCGTGCAAGCCCTGGGCATCACGCAACTTCAAATCGGCCCGCAAATCGACCCGGGTGTGCCGTGGTGCCACGCCCACACCTCAGCCGGGCCGGTGCACCTCACGCTCAAGTCGGGCAACTTTGGCAGCGAAGATTTCTTCACCAAAGCCTTGGCCCAACTGCAGCACTGACTTTCGAACTCAATTGCCCTTGCCGCCTGCAACACCATGACCGAAACCCAAGCCCGAGAAGAGATCTGCCGCATCGGCCACAGCCTGTTTACGCGTGGCTACGTGCATGCCACGGCGGGCAACATCAGCGTGCGCTTGGACGACGGTTTCTTGATCACGCCTACCGACGCTTGTTTGGGCTTTCTCGACCCCGCACGCTTGGCCAAGTTGGATGCGCAAGGCCAGCAGCTCAGCGGCGACAAGGCCAGCAAAACCATCGCCTTGCACACCCGCATCTATGCAGCTGCGCGTGCGTTTGACGTCGACACCGCCTGCGTCGTCCACACCCACAGCACCCACTGTGTGGCGCTGACCTTGCGTGCGAACGATCAGACCCAGCCGCAAAGCACCTTCGCCGCCCCGCAAGAGTTGCTGCCCGCCCTCACGCCCTACTTTGTGATGAAGGTGGGCCGAGTGCCCGTGATCGACTACCACCGCCCTGGCGACGCGCAAGCTGCCGAGGCCGTGGCGCGCACCATCACCCGCTATGGCGAACAAGGCACGCCCATTCGCGCCGTCATGCTTGCGCGCTTAGGGCCCAACGTATGGCACGACACGCCCGCAGCAGCCATGGCCACGCTCGAAGAACTTGAAGAAACCGCCCGCCTGGCCTGCTTGGCTCCCTCCGACACACGCGCGCTCAGCGCCAGCCAGATTCATGAACTGCGCCAGACCTTTGGTGCGCGTTGGTGAACCAGCACACCAAGCGCCACCTCATGGACGACCAACACCTGCCTCACGCACGCCCCCCATCACAAGCCATCGTCACTTGACACGGCACCTGCACTTGGACAGCCTTCCACCGTCAACCGCACACAGACCATGCCTCAATTCGCAGCCAACCTCACCATGATGTACAACGAGTTGCCGTTTCTCGACCGATTTGAAGCAGCGGCACAAGACGGCTTTACAGCGGTGGAGTATTTGTTTCCCTATGCATTTGAAGCCCATGAGTTGTCAGCCCGCCTGCAAGCCCACGGCTTGCAACAAGTGCTCTTCAATGCGCCCCCCGGTGGCACCGATGCCGCCAGCATTGACGCGGCGTGGGCCAACAACACCCGAGGCATCACCAGCATCCCAGGGCGAGAGGCCGAGTTTCAAGCCGGTGTGCAATTGGCCCTTCGCTATGCCGAGGTGCTGCACTGCCCACGCATCCACCTGATGGCCGGCCTGCTGGGCGAGGGCCAAAGCCGCACCAGCAACTTGCCCACCTACATCAACAACCTGCAATGGGCTGCGGCTGAGGCGGCCAAGGCGGGCTTGGATGTGCTGATCGAGCCCATCAACACACGCGACATTCCGGGTTTCTTTTTGAACCGCCAAGACCACGCGCACGAAATCATCGAGTCCGTGGGGGCGTCCAACCTCAAGGTGCAGATGGATCTGTACCACTGCCAAATCGTCGAGGGCGATGTGGCCATGAAGATTCGCCAATACCTGCCCACAGGCCGTGTGGGTCATTTTCAAATTGCCGGCGTGCCCGAGCGCCATGAGCCCGATCTGGGCGAAATGAATTACCCCTATCTGTTTGATGTGATCGACGAAGTCTCGCAAGCCAGCAACTGGCAAGGCTGGATCGGTTGCGAGTACCGCCCGCGTTTGGGCGGTGAAACCGGCGGAACCTCCGCTGGGCTGGGCTGGTTGCGCGCACGCCGCTAGCAGCGTGCGGCTAGCCCATCGCACACACACACTTTCGTCGAGCACACCCTCAACCCCCGCCTAGCCTTTCACAGCCAGCCTTCTCATTGCCCTCACCATGTCGCAACACTTCATCAACAACCAATGGGTCGCAGGTGCCTCCGGTGAATCCATCCCCGTGATCGACCCTTCCACGGGAGACACCTTTGCTGCCATCGCACGCGGTAACGCACAAGACATCGACCAAGCCGTAGCTGCCGCACGCCAGGCTTACCAAGGTGCTTGGGGCGCCTTCACCGCCGCCGAGCGTGGCCGCGTGTTGATGAAGCTCGCCTACACCCTGCAAGACCATGCCGAAGAACTGGCCCAGCTCGAATCGCGCGACTGCGGCAAACCGCTCAAGCAAGCACGGGCCGATGCGGCAGCCATCGTGCGCTACTTCGAGTTCTATGCCGGCGCCGCTGACAAGCTGTTGGGTCACACCATTCCCTACCAAAACGGCTACACCGTGCTGACCTTGCGCGAACCGCATGGCGTGACGGGTCACATCGTTCCGTGGAACTATCCGCTGCAAATTTTTGGCCGCAGCGTGGGCGGCGCGCTGGCCGCAGGCAACGCCTGTGTGGTCAAACCCGCCGAAGACGCGTGTCTGTCTTTGTTGCGTGTGGCCGAACTGGCCGCCGACGTGGGCCTGCCCCCGGGCGCGCTCAACATCGTCACCGGCTACGGCCATGAAGCGGGCGATGTGCTGGTCAAGCACCCGGGCATCGACCACATCTCGTTCACCGGCTCACCCAGCATTGGGCAGCTGGTGGTGCGCAACGCCAGCGTCAACTACACGCCCGTCACGCTGGAACTCGGCGGCAAGTCGCCGCAAATTGTGTTTGCCGATGCCGACTTTGACGCCATGGTGCCGGTGGTGGTCAACGCCATCGTGCAAAACGCCGGGCAAACCTGCTCAGCAGGCAGCCGTTTGCTGGTACAGCGCTCGGCCTACGAAGAGGTACTGAGCCGTTTGAGCCAAGCCTTTGGCCAACTGCGTTGCGGCCCAGCGCAGATGGACCTCGATTGCGGCCCGCTGATTCGCCACAGCCAGCTCGAACGCGTGCAACACTTTTTGCAGCAAGTGCATCAAGACGGTTTGCCCATCGCCGGCCAAGGCCAGGTGGTGCCGCAAGCGCCAGCCGCTGGGTTTTACCAAGCGCCCACGCTGGTGCGCGATGTCCCCGTGCAGCACCGCTTGGCGCAAGAAGAAGTGTTCGGCCCCGTGTTGGCCGCCCTGCCCTTTGACGACGAGGCCGATGCCGTGCGCATCGCCAACGCCACCGACTACGGCTTGGTGGCCAGCATTTGGACCCGCGACGGTGCGCGCCAAATGCGGCTGGCCCGCCAAGTGCGCTCAGGCCAAGTGTTCATCAACAACTATGGCGCGGGTGGCGGCATTGAACTGCCCTTTGGCGGTGTGAAAGCCAGTGGCTGGGGGCGGGAGAAAGGCTTCGAAGCCTTGTATGGCTTCACCGTGCTCAAAACCATTTCCATCCAGCACGGTTGACACCCAAGAGGCGCAGACAAGCCTTGGGGTAAAGTTGAACTTACTTTGTTTTTTGGCAAACGACATGTCGAGCATGACCACAGAAAAATCTTCCTGCGCCCAACGCACCACAACACCGGCCAAACAGCGGGGCTTCACCCTGCTCGAACTGTTGGTGGTCATGGTCATCATCGGCTTGTTGGCGGGTTACGTGGGCCCGCGCTACTTTGCCCAAATTGGCAAATCAGAAGCCAAAGCGGCGCTGGCCCAAATTGACGGTTTTGAAAAAGCCATTGAACAATTCCGCATGGACGTGGGGCGCTACCCGTCCAACGAAGAGGGCCTCAACGCCCTGTACATGAAGCCCTCCAATGAGCCACGCTGGCAAGGGCCCTATTTGAAAAAAATGCCACCGCCAGACCCTTGGAACCGTCCCTACATCTACCGCACGCCGGGCGCCAACGGTGATTTTGAAATCTTGTCGCTGGGCAAAGATGGTGTGCCGGGCGGAGAAGGCGAGAACGCTGACTTGAGCAAATGAACGCGCCACTCGCCAGCACGCAGCGCTTCAAAGCACGGGTCTTTCATGCCACCGACGGCATTCAAACGCTTGAGCGTGAAGCCACAGACATCGAATCACTGCGCGTTCAACTCGAGGCCCAAGACCTGACCCTGCTGTCCGTGCAACCCGTCTCGCCGGGCCATTTGTCGCGCAAGAACCACCGCTTTCCGTTGTTGATTTTTTGCCAGCAGCTGCTGTCCTTGCTCGATGCAGGCCTGCAATTGGTTGAAGTCATTCACACCTTGGCAGACAAAGAACAGGAAGTGCGTCACCGCCAGCTGCTGGAGCAACTCGAGCAAAGCTTGCGCTCGGGCTTGTCTTTCTCGCAAGCACTCGCCTTGCACCCCGAGGTATTTCCTAAATTACTGCAAGCAGCCATCGAGGCCAGCGAGCAAACCGGGGGCATCACCGACGCTTTGCGCCGCTTTGTGAGCTACGAAACCCAATTTCAAGCCCTCAAAACACGCCTGATCGGTGCCCTGATCTACCCGGTGATGCTGATCACCATGGGCGGTTTGGTCAGCGCCTTTTTGCTGGGCTATGTGGTGCCGCGTTTCAGTGTGGTGTTTGCCGACCGCATAGACAACATGCCTTATATGTCGGCCTTGGTCATACACCTGGGTCTCACCATTTCAGACAACCCGCTCACAGCGCTGGGCTTGTTGTTTGCAGTGCTTGGCCTGATTGCTTTCACCTTCATCAACCCACAAGCGCGTGCAGGCTTGCTCAAGCTCATTGGCCAACTGCCCTGGCTGGGTGAACGCATGCACGCCTTTGAATTGGTGCGCATTTACCGCGCGCTGGGCATGCTGATCAAAGGTGGTATCCCGGCCGTGCAGTCGATGCAAATGATCGTCAGCATTGCGTCGGTTCATTCACGCGAGCACGTGGAGCGAGCGATTGAATTGATTCGCGAGGGCAAACCGATTTCATTTGCGCTCAAAGAAGAAGGCTTGACCACCGTGGTCAGCGAGCGCCTGCTGGCCGTGGGCGAGCGCTCTGGGCAAATGGGCGACATGATGAACCGTGCCGCTGACTTCTTGGATGCCGAACTTGAACAACTGATTGACCGTGCGGTGCGACTGATCGAACCCCTCATGATGGTCTTGATTGGCGGCCTGATCGGCGCCATTGTGATCTTGATGTACTTGCCTATTTTTGAATTGGCTGACAGCGTTCAGTGACCGCGCTCAGGGCTTGTTGGCAGGCGGCTGAGTGGCCAGCGAACGGGTCTGTGCCTCTTGTATTTGCTGCATCATTTCTTGCTGCGACAAGGGCCGATCGGGTGGCACCAACATAAAACGAGGCACCGGAGGCGGCGCAAAGTACAGCTCTGCAGGTGCAGCACCGGGACTGCTGGCTGAGGCTGCAGGGGGTTTGGCGTTGGCACCTGGCGGCGAGGTTTGCGCACCTGAAGGCAACACCCACACCAAGCCCCAACAACACATGCCCCAAGCCAAACGCTTGGTGTGAAGGCGCAAATTGCAAATGACGTTAACAGTTATCATATTTTTTCACTTCTTTAGACATTGATGATTTTAGAAACGATTTCTGTGCCTACGGCAAAACGGTCTCAAAGCCCTGGGTCATTGGCATCTGGATTCACCCTGATCGAAATGCTGGTGGTTGTGGCCATTGTGGGTATTTTGGCCAGTGCCGCCATTCCGTTTGTCAGATACGGCGAGGTTCGCCTGAAGGAACGGGAGTTGCGCTACGCGCTGCGCGAAATTCGCACCGCCATCGATGCCTACAAAAAAGCCATGGACGAAGGTCGCATCACACGCAAACTCGACGCCACGGGTTATCCCCCCGAGCTCAATGTTTTGGTGCAAGGGGTGGTAGACCTCAAAAGCCCCGAGCAAAAGAAACTCTTCTTTCTTCGCAAAATACCCACCGACCCGTTTGTGCCCCCCGACAACAGCAGCAAAACAGGCTGGGGATTGCGCAGTTATGCCTCCACCGCAGAAGAGCCCAAAGCCGGTGACGACGTGTACGACGTCTACTCTCTGAGCAAGGGCATCGGCAGCAATGGCGTGCGCTATCGTGATTGGTAAAACCGTGTTGACACTCAAAAAACAAAAAGGCTTCACCTTGATCGAGCTGCTGGTGGTGATGACCATCATTGCCGTGCTCTTGTCGATCGCGGCACCCCGGTACATGCGCTCGGTCGACGATGCGCGCGAGGCCACCCTGAAGTCGAGCTTGGCGCAAATGCGCGAAGCCATTGATCAATACAACGCCGACCAAGGTCAGTTGCCGCTGTCGCTCAACGACTTGGTGGAAAAAAAATACCTGCGCTCTATTCCGCTAGACCCGATCACCCAATCGGCCGAGACCTGGCAAGTGGCGCCACCGCCCGGTGACCAAGAAAAAAACCAGATCTATGACGTGCACAGTGGTGCTCCTGGCAGCTCCCGCTCTGGCGAACCCTATGCCAAGTGGTAAGCCACGCAAGGCATCGCCTCAGGCCCAAGCGGGCATTGCCTATGTGGGCTTGCTGATTGCGGTGGTGCTGTTTGGTTTGGGCATCGTGGGAACGGCCCGCTTGCTGGCCTCGACCCAGCGGGCCGACAAAGAGCGCGAACTTCTCTATATTGGTCACCAATTCAGAGACGCCATTCGCAACTACTACGCCACGGGGCCTGCCACCGGCCAGTTTCCCCCCACGTTAGAAGACCTGCTGATCGACAAACGCTCACCCACCTTGAAGCGTCACCTGCGAAAGATCTACACCGACCCTCTCACCGGCAAACCCACCTGGGGCCTGGTCAAAGCCCCCGGGGGCGGCATCATGGGTGTGTACAGCCTGTCCAAAAGAGAACCCCTCAAGCGTGCCAAATTTGAAGTTGAAGACGCCGAGATAGAAATGGCGGTGCAAACCAAGCTCAAAACCTTGGCCTTGGCGCCCGGTTCGGCAGCCTCAGCCCCTGCAGTGCCGGCCAGCGCAGCCTCGTCCCCCTTCAGCCTTTCACCCATGGCGAGCTCATCGATCAAAATGACCGCTCTGTCGGCCATGACCACAGGGCTAGATGGCGAGGTCATCGAAACACCCGGCTACAGCTACCGAGATTGGAAATTCAGTTACCGCCCCCAAAGTTTGGGCGCAGCTGGGGTAAACACCAATCCAACCCCATTTCGCTGATGTCAAATTTGTCAGAAACTCAAAAAACAACAAATCCTAAAATTTTTGTGATAGAGTCAATTTTGATATTAATATCGCAATGAAATCGATCTGCCATCGCACATGTGGCTGATGGTTTTGTGTGATTACCCTTCTTTGAACCACTGCTCAGAAAGTTGAGAAACGAAAATGAAAATTCAGATGCAATCGCGCGGAGCGAAGCTGTCAGCCCTGTCAGCTGCTGTCGCCACAGCCTTGTTGGTCGTTGCTTGCGGGGGCGGTGACGCAACCCCAGCGGTCACCTCTATCTCCCTCACACAGGTCGGTAACAGCCCCTTCATTGGCGTTGAAATGACGGCCACATGCGCCAACGGCGTCACTGGAACGGCCACCATTGGTACCACTGCCGCACCTGGCGAAGGCACCATTTCGGTCGCGGGTTGCGTGGGTCCTGTGATGATTCAAGCCACCAAGGCTGGCACCATGTTGCCATTGGGTTCAGACACTCCTGTGACCTATGACCCTGCTGTGAACCTGCCTGTGACGGCCTTGTTCACAACGCCCCCAGCGGCCGGTGAATCTGTCACGGCCAGCCTGTTGACCACCATCGTGGCTGCCAACGTGATGGGCGGCAAATTGACGGCTGCCGATTTCAAAACTGCGGCCGCAGCCTCCACGGCTTCCACCACATTTGGCACAACTGCCATGACTGCGCAGCAGCAAAAAGTGGCCGATGCATTTGGCATCAGCTTGTCCGACGTGACCGACACCAAGGGCTACGCCAACGCAGCGGTTGCAGGCAGCTCGAGCTTGATCACCAACCTGGCTGCCCTCTCTGCGTCGACCGCTACTGCGGCTGGCGCCAGCCTCAGCGGCTTGGGCACCAGCATTGCGCTCGATATGGCGACCAGTGTGGGTAAAGTCACATCGTCGACATCGCTCGCCTCCGTTGCAAGCACTTTGGCAAGTGGCATGAGCACGACCTACAAACCCACTGACACGACCACCATCAGATCGATTCAGAACAACGCCACATTGATGCGCAATGCGGTGATCGCGGCCACAGGTGCCAACGGTGGCACAGTCGCCACGGGTGCCACTACCGTCGCCAAGCCCACGGTGGCTCAGCTCAACACAGCGTTGAAGGCAACGGACACCATCAGCGCCCTGACCACAAACGCCACCATGACCGCCACGGTCAAAACCATTGTGGAAGCTGTTGCTGACGCAGCCAAAACCACCGATGCAACAGCATTGACAGCCAAAAAAGCTGCAGTGGCTACAGCCCAAACTGCCGCGGTAACAGCTGCCACCACCTTGAGCACGGCGATATTTGCAACACCGCCTACGCCGGGTGCTACAACGACGACAACGACAACGACGACCACCACCACCACGACAACCACCACCAAGGCTGCAACCACCACGACGGCGGCTGCTACCACCACGACGGCTGCTGCAACCACGACCACGGCGGCTGCTACTACGACCACGGCTTCAACGACCACGACTACCGTGGCAACGAGCGGTACGTTTGGGGGTATTTGTGAAGTGACCTTCATGGGCGCTAAGGCCTATGTGACGGGTGTGACCAGCAGCTCTTCATGCTCTAGCTACGGTGCCAATGGCGGTGGCAGCGGCGCTGCGTATTCGGGTACTTCTGCACCATCGAGCTACACAGCTGTTGCGGTTGGTAGCTTGGGTACGTGCGATCCATTCGGCGCTGCACTCGCTCCCGGAACAACCACTTTCACACCCTGCAAAAACTAATGCTGCATAAAGCTTGAGTGGATTTCATGAACCATCCAGGTTGCAAAACCACTCCAACTTAACCATGTAAGCCATTTGAACGCGGCTTGCCGCGCTGAAAACACCAAGGCCATTACTCACAAGTATTGGCCTTGGTCGTTTCTGGAAAGCCTTATTTCGGCTTATCATTTTTGATTCCCTTTAGACCTCTTTTTCCAATGCTGCGTGCGCTTGTTTTCCTTGCTGTTTCATTCGCTGGCCTGAACGGACTGGCGGGAACCATTGGTTTTAGCATTCAGTTTCAAGGTGACAAAGTCGCTGTTCAAAACAATGGCAATGAATCAGCGTTCCATGTGGGCCTGTTCACCTTGAATGAGAAAAATACCTGGCAAAAAAATATTTCTGCCTCACCTGAATCTGAGCATCTATCGCCCCAAGCCAGATTAGAAACAACGCGTGCATCCGCACCTGATTCAAAGTCTGCACTCACCTCAGTCGACCCCATCTTGGTTCTCTTCAACGACCAGTCTGGCAGCGCCATGACCCAATTGGCTTGGCGTAAAGCCCCGCCTCACGCCCCTTTCACGCTGCCCTACGACCGGCAGGGCACACAGTTGCGCATTCACCCACCCGCAGGCAATGCGGCGTCCAACATTGTCAAAACCTATGCCATCGTGGTGCCCTATGCAGGCATTGCAGCACTGGCGCAGCCTTTGCAGGCCATTCAAACGCCGCCGCCACCTGTGAGTTCGCATTGGGCGGCTGGCGCAGGGGCCACAGACTTGATCATCGAGACCGGCACGGGCTTGAGCGGCGCATGGTTGCTGCATGAGTCGCCCAGTGGCGAGCTCAGCCTGCAAGTCATCACCGACGGCAAACAACGCGGCTCAGAGCAAATACCCGCTTGGCTGGTTGCCGTGCGTAAGTTTGGCCTGTGGTTTGCCAACTGGTTGTGGGTATTTGGACTGCTCACCATGGGGGCCAGTGTGTGGTTAATCAAACGCCAACGCGGCGCAGCCGCCAAAGCGCCCTAAGTTATGCAAGTCCTTATGCCTATTCTGTCTTTTTTTCGCGCACATGCCTTGAAGCTGGTCGACGCCTTGGTGGTGGTGATCACCGCCAGTTTGGTGGCGTCGGTGCTGGGCATTGAGTTTTTACTGTCCCACAATTTACCCACCGGCGGAGACTCGGCCTCACACCTGCTCTATCTGTGGGTGTACGCGCGCGAGTTGCTGCCCCAAGGCCATGTGACCGCTTGGATGCCCGAGGTCTTTGGTGGCTTGGCATTTTTGTCGTACTACTTTCCAATGGCCTTCATCGCCATTGTGGGTTTGAGCAAGATGATGGCGTTTGGCCCTGCCATGAAGCTGGGCATGTTTGCCGCAGCCATGTTGCTGCCCGGCGCAGTGTGGGTGGGCAGTGTGCATGTGCTCAAGCTGCCACGGCGCATTGCCCTATGGGGCACCCTGGCGAGCTTGGCGTTTTTGTTGCACGAGCAAAACTCCATTTGGGGCGGCAATTTGTTGTCCACCCTGGCGGGCGAGTTCACGCAAAGCTATGGGGTGTTGTTTTCGGTGCTCACCTTGTTTGCCTGGCAGCGTTGCATCGCCACGGGCCGAGGTTGGCACTGGGTAGCGCTGCTAGAGGCCGCCACAGGGTTTTCGAACGGCTTTGCACTGTTGATCACGGGTTTTGCCACCAGCGCTTTTTTGTTTGACCGTGCGCATGCATGGCGCAACTTCAAACTGCTGGTGTACGGGCACAGCCTGGCGTTTTTCATGTTGGCGGCTTGGCTGTGGCCCATGCTGCAAATGCACAGCATCACCATTCCCAATGATGCCTTGTTCGAAGTGCAAAGCTGGCACGACCTGCTGCCCTTTCCTGTGGCGTGTGTGTTGGGTGCTGGTGTGCTGGGCTTGTTGGGGCACGGGGTATTGCAAGCCTTTCCTTGGCTCAAGCAGCGCGCACCGCTGGATGGGACGGCATCCGACAGTTTGCGCCATGCGGGGTTCATGGCCTGTGCGGCCTTACTCAGTGCCACTGGTTTTTTAGCAGGCAGCGCCATCGGTGTAGCCAACATTCGCTTCTTCCCCTTTGTTTGGCTGTTTGGTGGATTGACCTGTGCGTGGGTCTGGGGCAGTTTTTGGTGGCGTGTTGAACATGCCCTGCCCCAGGGTTTAGACCTGGGATGGTTTCTGCTGCGCGCAAGCGCCGTGAGTGCATTTTTAGTGGCCCTGAGTCTGAACATGACCTTGGTCATGGACTGGGGTTTGTGGAACCACAGTGGGCTCGAAAGCAAACCCCAATGGCAACAACTGACCCGGCTGTTTCCGAGTATGAGTGGCCAACTCGACAGCCCGCGTTTGTTGTTTGAGCATGACCCTGCCAACAACGACATTGGCTCCACCCGCGCCTTAGAGGCCTTGCCGATGTTTCTGGGTGGGCGCCCTGTGCTGGAAGGCTTGTACATGGAGTCGGCTCTGGTCAGCCCCGCCATTTACCAACTCCAGAGCGAGGTGTCACGTCACCCGTCATCGCCTTTGGCGAGGTTTCCAAGCAGCAGCTTTGACTTAGAGCGGGCCACACAACACATGCGGTTTTTGTGGTCGAACCAGGTGTTGGTGCGCCACGAAGAGTCACGCCAAGCGTTCATGGCCAGCAAAGACTTTGCCCTGATAGCCAGTGCGCCACCGTTTCATGTGTTTGAACTCAAGCGCTTTGACACCCATTGGGTGGACCTGGTGGATCGGCCTTTGCAATGGCATAGCAAAAAAGATTGGATGGAAACCAGCTTCCATTGGTTCTCGTCGCGCCAGTTGTTTCCGGAGTTTTTGCCTGTTTTCAGCGACGGTGTACCGCCTGCGCACATTCAGGCAGTCCCAGCACAAGCTGAACTCAGCAAGTTGCGCATGAGCCGAGACAGCTTGCAGTGGCACACCAATGCCGTGGGCAGTGCGCATTTGGTCCGGGTGGCTTGGCACCCCCGCTGGCACATGGCCACCAAAGGCCAAATTTATCTGACTGGCCCTGGCTTCATGCTGGTGGTGCCTGAAGAAAACGAGGTGCGCTTGGAATACAAAGACACCACAGTGGGCACGCTGGGCCTGCTGAGCACAGTGCTCGCTTTCTTGGTGTTTGCGCTAGCAGTTTGGCGTGGTGTGGGCATCAACCCGCGCAGTACGGCTGAACTTTCAGTGCCTTGGCCTCAACATATGGCGTGGAAGCACCCTGCTTGGATTTGGCCTGTGCTCTTGGCCATCACGGGCGCTTACTTTCACTTCAACAACCCCGAGCGCGTGTACACCGCCGCATGGGTAGAAATGCGAGCTCACCGTTTCCCGCAAGCCATTGACAAGTTTGACCAAGCCTATGCCGGACGCAAGACCAAGGCCAAAAAGGAAGAGGCCTTGTTTTGGTCTGCCAAGGCGCGTGAGCAGGCGCACCTCGATGCACAAGCCTTGGCCAAATACAACGAGCTCACCTCGCAGTTTCAGGGATACTGGTTGGTCGAATCTTTGTACACCCAAGCCGAGTTGGCCCAAAAACTGGGCGACAACGCCCAAGCCGCTGCGCTGCGGGAACGATTGGTGCGTGAATTTCCAAACGACCGTTGGACCCTCAAGCTCAGCCCGAACCACAAGCCATGAATCTCCAATTTTTCAAGCAAGTCTTCAAGTACGTTGCCGTGGGTTTGGTGGCATTGGCGGTCGACGTGGCCAGTTTTACCCTGATCAGGTATTGGGGCGCTGATTTGATTGTGGCCAACACAGGCGCTCGCTTCATGGGGGCCGTGACCGCCTACAGCGGCAACCATCTGTGGACGTTTTCGCAAAGCAAACAGGCCACCCATTGGCTGCGGACCAGTTGGCGGTATGTGTTGGTGTGGGTGATGGCCACCATGTTGTCAACCTTCTTGCTCAACACCTTGGTCAATTTCGGACTGCAAGAGACACTCTCTAAATTGGGCGTTGAAATGATGATGCCCATGTTGAACTTTGTGGTCTCCCGCTACTGGGTGTTCAAACGCAAAGACACCGAAGAAGAGGCCTAACCTCATGCTCAACGCCTCGCACCTCAACGCTGCCCGATTGGTGGCACGCCAAGATAAAAAGCCTGTGGACCATGTGCTGTCGGAGACCCTGCAGCTCGGGCCCGACGAATTGCTGCAAGCATTGGGCAAGAGCTTTGTCTATCCCACCGAGCGCATCGACAACGCGACGCAATTAGAGGGTGACTTCGACTGCCTCCCCTTGACCGACGCACGACGATTGCTGGCCTTGGTGGTGCGAAATGGTGCGATTCAGGTGCTGCTTTTTTCTGACCCTTGTGATGAAGTGCTGCAAAACTGGGCCGATGCCAAAGGCATTGCCGCAGACCAGCGCATCATGGTGCTCGAGTCAGATTTGCTCTCTGCCTTGGCCCGCTTTGAAGCCGCCTCATCGGCGCTGCAAGGTGTATTGGGCGATGCGTTTGCAGAAGGTGGCCGCGCCAGCGGGGTAGAAGAAATTTCTCTCACTCGCATTGACGAGACAGTCAGCCCGGTGATTCGGCTCATCAACTCCACCCTGTTTGATGCCATGGGCGCCGGGGCGTCTGACATTCACCTTGAAGCTGCCGCCAGCGGGCTGGTGGTGAAGTACCGCATTGATGGGGTGATTGTGGAAATCGCCCGTGTGCCTGGTGCACAGCTCAATGAACAAGCCATCTCTCGGGTGAAGGTGATGGCTGAGCTTGACATCACCGAGCGCCGCACGCCCCAAGACGGGCGCTTTAAGGTGCGCATTCGAGAGCGCGACATCGATTTCCGGGTGTCGATCATGCCCAGTATTTATGGCGAAGACGCCGTGATCCGTATTTTGGACAAGGAACACCTGAGCAATCACATGAACGGATTGACGCTGGATTTCCTAGGGTTCGATGCCAAGCCCATGGCCATCATCCGTGAGCTGGCTTCGCAGCCGTATGGCATGTTGCTGATCACCGGCCCCACAGGCAGTGGCAAAACCACCACCTTGTATGCCGCCATTTCTGAAATCAACGATGGTGAGAGCAAGATCATCACCATCGAAGATCCGGTGGAATACCAACTGCCCGGTGTGCTGCAAATTCCAGTGAACGAGCGCAAAGGCCTGAACTTTGCGCGAGGTCTGCGCTCGATCTTGCGTCATGACCCCGACAAGATCATGGTGGGTGAAATTCGCGATGCTGAAACAGCGCAAATTGCCGTGCAAGCTGCGCTGACAGGCCACTTGGTGTTTTCTACCGTGCACGCCAACAACGTGTTCGATGTGCTGGGCCGCTTCGAGCACATGGAGGTCGACCCTTACACCTTGGTGTCGGCACTCAACGGCATCGTGGCACAACGTCTGGTGCGGGTGTATTGCACCCACTGCCACGGCAAAGGCTGCAGTGAATGCCGTGGCACAGGCTTCAAGGGGCGCCGCGCCATTGGCGAGTGCTTGGTGCTCGACGATGAGTTGCGCGAAATGATTGCCACGCGCGCGCCCATCACAGCCATCAAAGAAGCCGCTCGCCAACGGGGCACGCAACTGCTGCGCGAAGCAGCCGAAGACATGGTGGCCCAAGGCATCACCAGCCAAGCTGAAATCAATCGTGTGACTTTTGCACGCGGATAACGCAACACACCAAGTACCCCCATGAAAAAGGCCCTGGACTCACATCCAGGGCCTTTTGGGTTGGCGACAACTGCCGCCAAATACCTGTGTATTATTTCTGATTGATCCAGAAACCTGTCCCGGGTGACAACACATTGGTGCCAAAGTCTTTATAGCCTTTGCTGGTGATGTAGGTGGACAAACTGCTCTTTGAGTCATCCAAGCTTGGCGCATAGAAGTACCAAGCGGATGTTTTGGCGTCCCATGCCCACAGGGTGACAAACATGGCGGTCACGGAACCGACTGAGGGTGGCGTGATGCTCAGCGAGTTGTTGAAACTGCGTGGTGTCAAACTGTCACCAATCGAGTTCAAGCTCCATCCTGAGGGCAAGTTGTCGATGAAGAAGGATGACACATAAGGACTGCCAGGGGGCAAAGTCACCGTTTGTGCACTGGCCGCATTCACCCAAAAACCAGCGCCCGGCTGAATACTGGTCAATGCCGTATAGCCTTTGGTGGCTGCATAAGCCACCCCTCCATCAGAGAGCGCTGGCGAGTAAAAAGCCCAGGTTGAAGTGCTGGCCGACCAAGCCCACACGCTCGTCACCTTGGCTTTGTCACCAAAATAAAAGCTCACGTCCATGGCCGTGGTGGTGCTGTTGCCCACCAAGTTCCAACCTGAAACCAGGCTGATGGAAGAGCCAGAGCCCCCGCCCACACCCGTGCCCGTGCTGGTGGTGCTACCTGTGGCCGTGCTTGTGCCTGAGCCAGAGGTGCTACCTGTGCCTGTGGAAGTACCCGAGCCCGTCCCTGTCGACGTGCCAGAGCCAGATCCGGTGCTGACCACAATGCCATTGGGGCAAGGTGTAGGACAGAAAAACTCTGAGCGTCCAGCGCCGTAGCCAATGTTGGTTGAACTGTCAAAGTTTTGTGCCATCGCGGTGATGCGATAGGTCGTTCCCGCCGTCAAGGTGGGGCCACCATATGCAACGGAGAAAGAACCATTGGTAGCAGCCGACGCTGTGATGTTGGTTGACCACACCACTGAAAAATCTGAAGCCTTCAACACACTCACGTTGTACATGGTGGATGACGTGGCTGAAGAAGGCGCCTTGAAAGTGATGTTGCTGATGGCGCTCAAACTTGAGCTGCTGTTGGGCGACAAAGACGACGGCATGTCGGTGGTGCTGTTCTTAAAGCCTGCCGAATTCTGGAATGTGATGGGCGAGATGGCAGTGCTTGCGTTTGAGGTCAGATTGACCGTGTAGGTAGCCGATGTGGCAGGCGCCGTGCTTCCTAAGTTCAAGCCCAAGTGCCAGAAACCGTCTGACCCTAAAGTCGTGGACTTCAAAGAGTACGTACCGTTGGTCAAGGTCACGTCCTTGTAGGTGCGGCTGGTGTCTTGCAAGTCAAAGTTGACCGCGTAATTGACGGACGTCCCCGTGCCCGAGCTCAGGGGCTCGATAAAGGTGGAGAAGTTCTTGAATTGGTTGATGGTTGAACCCGTCGTCGTGCCTGAACCCGAATTTGAACCTGAGCCAGAAGACCCAGAGCTGCTGGTACTGCTATTCAACGTGAACAATCCACCCCCACGGGTGGCTAGGTAACCGCCGCCATTTGACAGAGGAGTGGCAGAACCAATCAGGTTGCTGGTCAATCCGGTGTTCATGGCTACCCAAGTCAATCCACCATCTTGGCTGACATAGACGCCGCCACCGCCAGTTGTGATGTCATCCCACACCCCAACAATTGTGATGTACTGGCTGCCCGTAAATCCCACGCGCACATCATGCGTATGTTTACCTTTGAAGGCAGCGTCCACTTGTTTCCAAGTTGCGCCCGAATCGGTTGTTTTCCAAATGCCGTTGGTCGACAGCGAAGCGCCGAGGGCATCCGAGTTGTTCACGGCCGCATACATGGTGGATGCGTTGCTTTGATCAATCGCTACATGGTCTGCGCGCAAGTGGTTACCCGAAGAATCTACAGGTCCTTTGAAAGCCCAGTTCGCGCCGCCATCTGCGCTGTAATACACCCCGTCTTCTGTGGATAACAATATCAATTGCCCAAATGCACTGGAGCTTCGAACCTTGAGTGCGTTGCCGCTTAAGCCCGTGTTGCGAGCCTCCCATTTGGGGCTTGAAGCTGTGCCATTCCAGTAATAAAAACCAGCACCGTACAGCCCTAAGTAAAACGAGTTGCTGGTGGATGAATCAGACCGGATACCTGCACTTTGAGAAACCAAGCTGCTGGGCAAGCCCGAGTTCATGGCTTGCCAAGTACCTTGTCCGCCTGTGAGTTTATAAACGCCCATGTTGCTGGTTGATGCATACACGTCGGTGCCACGAACCTTGATGTTGCCGCCTATCAAGTCCGGCAATGCGCCGCCAACTTGATCCCATGCCTTGGTGGTAGTGTTTAGTTTGTAAACACCGCTGGCCATGCCGACGTACACAGCACCTGTGCTGTCAACTTCAACGTTATCTGCCATGCCACCTGGCTGGCCACTGCCCTGCATAGGCGGCGATGAAAATGTCGAGTCATTGGTGGCCCAAACCCCAGACCTTGTGCCTAAGAATCGATAACCAGCAGCAGAGGTCCAAGAGGTCATGAACCGCACATTACCTGCCTGATCAGCGGTCATGAATTGGGTCCAGGTAGCAGCTTGGTCGGTTGATTTATAAAGCCCCAGACCATCCAAGGTCATGAACAATGTACTGCCGTTGTCTGGCGTCCCCATAAAGCCGCTCGAAGGTACCAATGGCACAGTAGTAGGCAGTCCGCTATTGCTCGCAGTCCAAGTGACGCCAGCATCTTTGGAAACGAATACCCCCCCGCCTTCAACTGTTGCATACAGCGGCGCAGAGGCAGAAAAATAAGTCACGCCAAACACGACGCTGCTACCGTCAGCAGCTTTGGGCGTTCCAGCCACCGCAGTCCATGTTTGACCATTATCAACAGACTTGTATATGCCTTTACTTGTTCCGGCCATCAGAGGTGTGTTGTAGCTGGTGGTAGCACCGACAGGCGCCACTGAGAAAACACGAATGCCGCTAGGGAGCCCAGTAGATTGGGTCCACGTGGAAGTACCAAGCGTCATGTCTTGGTAGTGAATACCAGAGGTGGTCCCTTCACAATCAGTACCTGCCAGTAATCGCGTCGTAGTGCTGGACGTAGAAATGGTGCGCAAGGTTCTGACGTAGTTACAAGTCAGTCCAGTCAGCTGAGAAAAGGTAGCACCCGCATCCCCCGTCACCATCACACCGCCTCCCATAGTACCTAGGATTAAGCGATATCCAGCGCTTGCTGATGTAGAAGGAACTGAAGCAGTCGAAAACACGCGCTGATTGGACAAGGTCCCAGCAGGCTTGACCCAGGTAGCACCGTTGTCTTCGGAGGTGAAAACACCACCGCCATCTGTGGCCATCCACACTTTGGTATCGGCTTGGGTGGTGGTGCTCGTGCTAGTGGGGTATTTCGAAGGATTACGAATATCTCGGACATAGCCACCGTAACCTGGCCCGGAGGAGCCTGTGATGGGCGTCCATTGCGCCATTGCAGAAGAAGCAATGCCAAATGCTATTAAAAACGATGCCAAAAATGAATTAGAGGGTTTAAGCATTTTGTGTGTCCTGGTATCTTGAGCACTGAAATTGTGTTGGTTATTGTTCTGCCGATTATTACTTTAGTCAATTGAAGAAACTCATGTCGATCGTGGTGGGTTCGAATAATTCAATTGAGTGTTAGAGCAACGATTGGCTGCAGTTAATTCAAATGTTTTATTTTTCATCTGTAAGTATTGATGACGATTTGAATTTTCAATTTGCTGCGCTGTAGTTGACGATGCTGGGGCCAGAGTCGGTGAACACTTGAACCGTGGTTCCTACATACGTCAGCGTGTTGTCTGAATTGATCAAACGTTTTTGGGTCACCGAATAAAAAGGTTTTCCAGACACCATGTTGATGTCGGTCGAGGTGTACATAAGCGCTGATGATGAATACGCTGTCAGCGCATAGGTCACAAGCCCAGTTTTGCTTTGACTGGTATTGGCGTAGGTGTAATGCATGTTGGCATAACCATCGGTGGCAGAAGTTGGTAAGGCGATGGCGCTGTAGGTATTGCCCGCATCGTCACCCAGCGGAATTTTGCTGACGGGGTCGTAGTATGTTTTGGTGACTGTTTGACTGGGATAGGCAGACAAACAAAATGCGCTCTTGAGAGACTCTGCAGACAAGGTGTAAGTAAAGGTTTGCGTACTGACCAAAGCGGCTGCGTTGTTGAACGTCGCCCCCGAAGTGGCTGCAGTATTGGTCATAAGTGCAGTACCGCTACAGGCACCACTGAGCTTGAAAGTCATCTGTCCTGCCAAGTCAAGTTTGAAGCTGTTGTAGGCAGCACGCAGATTCACTGAAGGGGACGAGGGCGTCTTGGTCTCTACAGAAATCGACTGTGAAGCATTGACCCAAAACCCCTGCTCTGGCGCAATGGTGCTCAAAGCGTCGTACCCCTTAGTGGCGGCATAGGCCACACCACCATCGGCAAGGGTGGGGGTGTAAAAAGCCCACTTCGCTGTAGATGCATTCCACACCCACACACTGGTCACGCCCGTCTGATTGAAGGTGTTTGAAACAGAGATGGTGGATGCGCTGTTGTTGCCCAGCAAGCTCCAACCCGTTGAGGCAGCAATGGAATGGGCAAGCGTCGCAAGAGATGCCGTCATCAGGCCCAGTGAAAAAGCGATCTTGTGTGCAGTTTTAAAAAACATCGTCATCAGAATGCAGTGGCGCATCAGTTGGTACAAATACTGGAACGACTGGCCCGGATGTAAAAAGCAAACTCACTCATGTCTTTTTTGTGGGCCAAGGTGATCGACACGTAACCAGCGTTGTTGAAAGTTTTGCTTGAAGGGTTGTTGTAGGTAAGGTTGTAAGCTGTGTCGGTGGGAACAACGCGAACCTCAGTTGTGTCAACCCAACTGGTGTTGCTGCCACAGGCATTCGTTCCGCCCCACACGCCATCGATTGGGTTGTTGAACTTGGTGGCTTTGGTCCAAGGCACGCTCAGTGTGTTGGAAAGACTGGTAGACAACAAGCTGGTGCTGAGCGTGTCCAGTTGTGTGTCAGTCGGCATGCCAAAGTAGCGTCGCGCATTGGTTTTAACGACTGCACTCATCGCACTGGGGGCAATGCCAGCGGAGGTAGCGAGTTGCGCAGCAGTGACCGAACTGCCAAAAATTTGCGCCACCGTTTTTGCGTGACCCAGCAATGAACCGGCAAGCGGAACGCCGGTCGAGGCCTCACAAGTTAAACACTTGCCATTGGCATCTTTGAACTTGTACATGACTAAGCTGTAGGGATTGCTCTCAAGCTTGGCAAACATGCTGGGATAACTGGCGTCATCCGCAAACGAGTTGCAACTTTTTTTAGTCGAGTCCAGTGTGTATAAATTGCTGCATGTGGAGGGTGCAGGGTACAAAATCAAATCTGGTGTAGTTGGAAAGCCGCTGGCAGTCCATTTGAAACTGGCCTCTTCGGTGCCAATCAGGTAGACCTCAATGGAAGCAGGCAAATTAGCACCCGTAAAGTGTGAACGGTTGGTCCAAAAATCCACGTACCGTTCATATTGATAAAGGGCTTTTGTAGATCTTGAGCTGTCTAGGTTCAAAATGAATGCATGGCGTACGTTTGGATCGTCCATCGGAGCGGCCACATCCAAGCCCATGAATTTCCAAGTTCCATTCACCTTTTGAAAGGCAAAACCAATGTCGGCTGCAATCGTGCTGCCAGTAAAGGTCACTTGCACGATCGCTTTGTCACCCGCAAGACCAATTAACCTTGGATTTTTTGATTCAAGAGTTCCTAGGCCGTAAGAACAAATATCGTCTATCCAAGCGGCCACTGTTGTACCCCCCATATAGGCCCCTTGCACCAAAGTGACTGCATGTTGTTTGGCACTTGTCGTACAAGCGCTCACATCGGCCATGAAGGCTTTGATCACGGGATCGATCGCATCCATTTCAGACGAAGAGGGTGAGTTGACCCAAAAACCGACGCCACTGCCCAAGTTTTTCGATTGGGTGGTGAAGTCGAGATAACCTTTGGCGGCAATATAGTCTTTGAGCACTGTGCCACCGCTGGCATCGAGTTGGGGCGCATAAAAAAACCATTTCGCCTGTGTGCTGTCCCACGCCCACAGGGTGGTGAGGTTTTGTGGCACAAAACCGGCACTCGGTGGCGTGAGTCCAAGATTTGAGTTGAACACGCGAGCACTGGTGGTATCCCCCACAGAAACAAGATTCCAACCCAGACGCATAGCACCAGCCTTACCTTCTTGAAATGAAGAGGACAGCTTTTGTGGTGCAGCTTCGAATGTGAGACTGAAAGGTTGAATCGCATTGACCCAAAAGCCCTCACCGCCATAGATGGTGCTTAAAAAATCATAGCCTTTGGACGCAGCATAGGCCGCGCCACCATCGGCTTGCGACGGTGCATAAAACGCCCATTTAGAAGTGGAGACATTCCATTTCCACACCGTGGTCACCAACGAAGCATTTCCAAAACTGCCACTGACCCCAATGGGTTCGGTCAGGCCGTTACCCACCAAATTCCAGCCAGAGTTCAAGCTGAGTGTCTGAGTGGTTGTCTCAGCCACAGCAAGACTGCTAAAGACAAAGCACAAAGTGGCGACACAGCCGCCGAATGAAATTTTTTGGACAAATTTTTTAAAACCTAAGCGCAACACCATTTGAGAATCCTGACACAATTTTCACAAAACAAATCATGGCTTATTCACCCAAAACCCAACCCCTGGGCCCAGCTTTTTGTTGGCCCCTGTGAAGTCAAGGTAGCCCTTGCCATTGATGTAGTCCACCAACACCGCACTTCGATCCAATGAAGGGGCATAGAAGAACCAATTGGTGTTCACAGGATCCCAGGCCCACAGACTGGTCAAGTTGGCTTGGTAGACCGTGGTGGTGGTGTCTGAGCCAATAGAAGGTGGCAAGCTGCCCACATAGGTGGTGAGGTAATTGTTGAAGCGAACCGGCGTCAGCTCCTCGCCGACGGCCACCAAGTTCCAACCCGACACCAAGCTGCTGCGGTGATCAATGGCTTTATAGGCACTGCCGAAGGGAACCGCCAAATCATGTGCTTGCGAGGCGTTGACCCAAATGGCTTCCGATCCCTCAATCGTCTCGAGCACCGCATAGCCTTTGCTATCCGCGTAATTTGCCAAATCCACAGACGACAGCTGAGGGCTGTAAAAAGCCCAAGTTGACTTGGTGCTGAGCCACTTCCACACCGTCACGATTTTGGTTTTGTCGTAGAACAATCCGCTGACAAGCAGTTGGTCCTTGCCGCCTGTGCCCACCAAGTTCCAGCCTTTGCTCAGAGACAGCGCAATTTGAACGCTTGAGGGCGTCACGGTGCCCGAAGGTGCAGAAGCGGAACTGGTGCCCACACTGTTGGTCGCCGTGACGGTGAATGAATAGGTGGTGCCGTTGGTCAAGCCAGTGACGGTGAGGGGCGAAGCAAGACCCGTGGCTTTGAGTCCACCCGGGCTTGAAGTGACGGTGTAACCCGTGACCATGGCACCACCGTTGCTGGCCGGAGCGTTGAAGCTCACCGTGGCATAGCCACTACCCGCCACCGCCGTGACATTGGTGGGCGCAGAAGGTACTGTGACCGTTTGCACAGGTGTCACAGTGTTAGACGCCAGAGATGCCACGCTGGTGCCCGCACTGTTGGTGGCCGTGACCGTGAACATGTAGGAGGTTGCGTTGGTCAAACCTGTCACCGTGATGGGCGAGGCATTGCCGGTGGCCACTTTGCCGCCAGAGACGGAGGTCACGGTGTAGCCCGTGATGGGGGCACCCCCATCGCTGGTGGGCGGGGTGAAGCTGATGGTGGCACTGGCATTGCCCGCTACCGCGCTGACACCTGTGGGTGCAGCAGGCGCAATGGCTTTGACCGTGTTGGTCACGTTGAAAGACAGCTGAACTTGGTAGTCAATGGCGCCGCCCTGAGGGGCATCGTTGAAATCGATGATCAAGGTGTAGCCATTGGCCGCGGTGGGCTGTTGCGCAATCGAAGCAGAGCCTCGGGCTGCCAAGGCTTTCAGAGAAAAATTAGACGCTGTGCTGTTGATCGATGCACCAATGCCTGAGTAGACAGATGAATACACATCGCCGGTGTACATCGCACTTGAGTTGGTCGAATTCGCAGGCCAAGTGGGCCACCAGTTGACTGTGGCAGCAGACACGCCGTCCACACTGGTCGAAATTCGGGTGGGCACAGGGACAGCCGTATTGATACCGGGGACCACAAACGACAGGTTGTGCCAACGCACCGTGTCCCCCTGAATGATCAACTGCGATTGGCCGTCGATGAATGCGGTGATGTCCATCACCACACGACCGCTGTTGGATTGTGGCGTCACGCTGTTGGTTGGGACCGAAGCACCACTGGTACCCAAGCTGTTGGTGCCTTTGACGCTGAAGGTGTAAGCCGTGCCGTTGCTCAGACCGCTCACCGTCACAGGCGAACCGGCACTGGTGACCGCAATGTTTCCGGGGTTAGAGGTCACGGTATAGCTGGTGTACCCCGCACCGACAACGGGTTTGAAATCGATCAAGGCACTGGCGTCACCGGCTACAGCCGATGGCGTTGCAGGCGCTTGCGGAATGCTGCCCACTTGACCGGTCACACTGACGTAGATGCCATCGCTGTTGTCTGCGTTGCCTCCGTCGTTGAAACCCAACAACAACTGCGTCGCTCCGGCAGGTATGGTTGCCGTGTAAGGCCCGTTGCCGATGGCAAACGGTTGCCCCACGATGACGCCGTTGTCGTCAGCGAACGTCCCCAGGAGTTGCTCCAGGTATTGCGTGCCGGAGATGTAATAACCAGGCATGCCTTTGACTTCCGGGTTGTCGGTTCCGTAAAGCTGACCATTGGCATCGACACAGGCCCAACCAAAATTGGCGCACCCATTGAGGTAGCTGATTTGCAAATTCAAACCCGCAACAAACGACAAGCCAGAAGCCGCAGAGACCACCGTGGGTGGCAGCTGTGTGCCGTCACCGTAGCTGAAGGAAGGATTGAGCGAAGACACCCAAGGCCCAGAACGGCCATCCACATACACCTTGAGGGTGCCAGGGGCAGAGGGCGTCACCGCATTCGACGCAGAAGAAGAAGCGCCAGTGCCAACGCTGTTGGTTGCTTTGACAGTAAAGGTGTAGGCAGTGCCATTGGTGAGCCCTGTCACAGTGGCTGGATAGACGGTACTGGTGACGGTTTTACCTCCTGGGCTGGCCGTGATCGTGAAGCTGGTGATGCTTGCACCGCCGGTACTGGCGGGTGGATTAAAGCTCACGGTGGCACTGCCATTGCCCGCAGTCGCCACAACACCTGTGGGTACACCGGGCACGGTCAGCGCCACGGTTGGTGTGACCGAGTTGGACGCCGTCGAGGTCGAACTGGCCACCCCACTGCCCACCGAAGCCACATTGAATGTGTAGGCCGTGCCATTGGTCAAGCCAGTCACGGTCAAAGGCGAACTTGTACCGGCCGCCTTAAAAGAACCGGGGGTCGAGCTGACGGTATACAAGGGCGCAGACGCAGCGCCCGTGATGGTGACTTGGTAGGTGTAGCTGTTGGTCGCCGTGGTCGCGCTGCCCCAGTTGCCATCGATGGCGAGTTTGTATTTGTTGGTGGCTGTTGGCGAGAACGAATAGGTGAGCGTTCTCACCGAACCTGGTGCCACGTCATAGGCGTTGGCCAAAGACCCAACCGGTCGACCATCTGAGCCCACGGCTACCGCATCGGCATGGAACAAGTCATAAGACGCACCACTGCCACCACTGCCCAGTGCAATGGAGATGCTGATCGTGCCGCCAGTTGGATACTTGCTGGTGTCGATCTCGAGGAAGTTGTAGTTTTGCGTGCCACTGGGTGTGCCGGT
>CANFYL010000017.1 GCA_947451285.1 Comamonadaceae bacterium | reverse complement strand
TGCACCCACGCATCATCGAAGTGGGCTTGCATGCCGACGGCAGCCTGCGCGACCGCCACTTGTGGAAACTGCCCCCCTTGGCCCCACAGCTCTACGCCCTGCGCATGGACGCCGAGTTGGACTTTGCAGCGGCCAGCTCACTGGAGCGTGCCGTGGTGGAACACCTGAGTCAACACCCAGACGTGCGCCACGTGTGCTTGTTTGCCCAGCCGATCAACCGCATCGACGCCACGGGTGTGGAGAGCCTGGTGAAGCTAGAGGCCATATTGGCTGAGCGACACATCACCCTGCATATCAGCGGCATGAAGCTACCCGTTGAATCGGTGCTGCATCGTGCAGGCTGCTTGCAAGCCCACGCAGGCTTGCGCATGTACCGCACCGATGCCGAAGCGGTGCAGCAGCTGCGGCAGTTGGAGACGCTGCCTACGGACATGGGGTGGTGTATTTGAGGGGCGTGTGACACGCCCATGTGCCAACTCAGGCCGTGACGATCCACCCCTCCAGCGGATCGCACTCAGGCAAACCGAAGTGCGCATGCCCGGCCTCGTGCTGTGTCTGCGCCCAGGCGGCTTGCACCATACACAGCACAGCGTCCAAGCTGTCGCCAGAGGCGTCGTCCACCAAGGTGTCGTGTTGGGCGTGGGTGAGTTTGAGACGAAGCTCCAAGCGGGTCTGGCCCAACTCCAGTGCCTGCAACAGTTGCTTGCGGGCAATCAAGCGCTCCGGGGTTTGCTTGGCTTTGTCGTCGCTTTTGTAGCTGGTGTTGCCAATCAGCTCGCGCGCCAGCAAGCCGGGGTAGGCCTCCAAGGCAATGCGTTGCGCTGCAGGCGGGTGAGTCGGGGTGGCCGGCACATGCAAGCGTGGTAAACACACACCCGCGTCCATCAGCAAAGGCACCCCGGCGTGCAGCATGTAAGCGACGGGCGGGTTGACCCACTTCATGGAAGGGCTGGAGCCCGCCGGTGTGTCGGTGGCGCGATGGGCAAATTTGCTGCCCACAGGACGCGCATCGCAAAAGGCTTTGAAGGTCTCGCGGATGTCGGCACGGCTCAAGGCGGCGTAGTGCTTCATGCAAGCGAGCCAATCGGTGGGCCAGCCCAGGGTCTGCACCAGTTCGCGTGGCAAGCCAAATGGCAAATCAAAACCGCCGACCCAAGTCTGAGGTTGTTGCAGCCAATTGGCAAAGTCTGACAGGGTATGCAGGCGCACGAGTTCATGCAGCTGAACTCGACCTTGTACCACTTGGCCCAGGGCCAGCACGATCGGTTTACGTGGGGAGGGGCTGCTGCTGAAATCGCAGCCGAGCAAGACGGTTGCAGCACTCATGCCAGCCAAACCGCCGGCAGCATTCAGGCGCGACCGACGATGGACGCGGTGGCCATCAGTTCTTCTAGTAATGCAAACGACACTTGACCCGACACACCGTAAGGATCCAGCTCAGGTGTTTCGGAATACTTCAACACGATGGACGGATTCAGTTTGTCCAAGCGCACTTGGCCCATGGTCCAACCGCCAAAACGGCGTTCGCTGATTTCTTGGTAATTGAGCAAAACCACATCCTTGTGACGCGCATCGCGCACGAGATGGGTATACAAGGCGTTAACTTGGTTTCGCCCGCCTTCAATGGCTTGCAGGTAGATACCACCGCCGTAACACAGCACACCTGTGATGCCATTGCTCAGGTTGTGATCGCGCGCACTGGCCAAAATAGACTCGGTGGCCTCGGGTGACTCGGGGTGAACCGCACGGCTGACATACAACAAACGAACCAGCATGGCATCAGTCCTTTTTAGGAATCAGAGACAAAAACTCTCGGCGCAAGTTGGGGTCTTTCAAGAAGGCCCCACGCATGACCGAGTTGATCATCTTGCTGTCCATGTCTTTGACGCCGCGCCAAGACATGCAAAAGTGGCTGGCTTCCATCACGATGGCCAAGCCATCGGGCTGTGTTTTTTCTTGAATCAAGTCGGCCAATTGAACCACGGCTTCTTCTTGAATTTGGGGACGACCCATGACCCATTCGGCCAAGCGTGCGTACTTGGACAAACCAATCACGTTGGTGCGTTCATTAGGCAGCACACCAATCCAGATCTTGCCAATCACCGGGCAAAAATGGTGACTGCACGCACTGCGCACGGTGATGGGACCGACGATCATCAACTCGTTGAGGTGCTCGGCATTGGGGAATTCGGTGATGGCAGGGGCCGAGAGGTAACGGCCTTTGAAGACTTCTTGGAGGTACATCTTGGCGACACGGCGGGCGGTGTCGCCCGTGTTGTGGTCATGGTCCGTGTCAATGACCAAGCTGTCGAGCACGCCTTGCATCTTGACTTCAACTTCATTGAGCAAAGCCTCCAACTCACCGGGCTGGATGAACTCGGCAATGTTGTCATTGGAGTGATAGCGCTTGCGCGCGGCGGTCAAACGCTCGCGGATTTTGACCGAAACGGGCGTGCCTTCGAAGGTGTCTTTCTCATTCATAAGAAGAATGGTATCAGCGAACCTAAAGCCACACAGTCAGTAACGTTTGCCGGTTAAAAACACACCAAAGCGCAACACCATCGACGCCAGCACGCCAATGGCGCGCATCCACCAACCCCGCGCCAGATAAGCCTCAGGGTCGACCTTGGCCGAACCTGCGCGCATGGCGTCTTCTACCTTGGCAGCCAGGGCCTGGGCCAGCGCCGCGTCTTGCACCACCACATTGGCCTCGCGCGCCAGCAGCAAGCTCAAAGGGTCCAAATTGGACGACCCCACCGTGGCCCACTGCCCGTCCACCACTGCCACCTTGGCGTGCAAAAAACTCGCGTGGTATTCGTAAATCTCAATACCCGCCGACAGCATCTGCCCATACAGCTGACGCGCCGCGTGGTATGGCAAAAAATACTCGTAATGCCCTTGCAACAGCAAGCGCACCCGCACCCCCCTTTGCGCGGCCATCACCAAGGCGCGGCGCAAACGCAGACCCGGGAAAAAATAAGCGCAAGCCAACACAATGTCGTGCCGCGCTAAGCCAATCGCCTTGCGGTAAGCGCGCTCGATGTGGGCGCGGTGCAGCACGTTGTCGCGCAATACCAGCTGCGCGGTGCCCCGCATCGCCCAATGCGGCGTTTGGTCGGCACTGCGCAAGGCGTCCAAGGCGCCCACCACATCCTTGCCGCGCAACTCGCGCAGCGCCTCCAGCCGAGACCACAGCTGCGCCATGGTGTCGTGCACAGCTTGCACCAAAGGCCCGCGCAAACTGACCGCAAAATCAAACCTTGCAGCGGGTAACAGTCCTTTGACGTGTGGGTCTAAAAAATCATCCAAGATGTTGATGCCACCGCAAAACGCCAAGGTCTGGTCGATCACGCACAACTTGCGGTGCAAGCGCCGCCAATGGCTGGGCCGCCACAAACCGCCGATGCGCAAAGGCGCATACACACGGTATTGCACCCCGGCCTGCTCAAAGCGCGCGCGCCACACCGCTGGCAACACACGGGTGCCAGCCCCATCCACCACCAAACACACCTTGAGCCCCCGCTGGGCCGCCCGCACCATGGCATGGGCCACATCCGCCGCTGCGCCCGCTGTGTCAAAAATATAGGTCTCCAGGCGCACCTCGTGCTGCGCCGCATCCATCGCTTGCACCAGGGCAGGAAACAAATCCACCGCCCCCGTCAGCAAACGAATGTCATGCGCGGCGTAGGCAGGCATCAAGGCGCATCCCAGGCAAACTCCACCAGCAACGGCAGGTGGTCAGACATGCGGGCCCAAATCGCCCCTTGCGGCGTGTAGCTCTTGAGCGGGCGAACCCCGCGCGCATACACATGGTCGAGTTGCACCAGCGGCAGCCGCGATGGGTAGGTCGGCGTGGTCGCACCCGTGTGCGCATGAAATCCAAAATCCGACATCATGTGCTTGACCGTGTTGCCCCAATCGTTGAAATCTCCCGCCACCAACACCGGCATATCGGCGGGCACATCGCGCGCAATATAGCGTTGCAGCTGCTTGACCTGGCGCACCCGGCTGGCCGGCAGCAACCCCAAGTGCACCACGATCACGTGCACGTTGCGCTCTTGCACCCGCAAGGTGGTGTGCAACAAACCGCGTTGCTCAAAGCGGTGATCGGACATGTTCTCGTGGCTGTGCTCCAACACCGGCCAGCGGCTGAGCAAGGCGTTGCCATGCTCCCCATGCTTGGTGATGGCGTTGGTGCGGTACACCGGCGTGTAACCCTCGGGCGCCAAAAAGTCGGCCTGCCCCATATCGGGCCAGCGGGCAAATCGGCGCGCATGCAAGCGGTTGAAGGCCCGCACCTCTTGCAGACACACCACATCGGCATCGAACTGCTCGATCGCGTGGCCTAGGTTGTGAATTTCCAAACGGCGGGCCGGGCCCAAGCCCTGCACCCCTTTGTGAATGTTGTAAGTGGCGACTTTGAAAGTGTTCATGTGCGTTGGCTAGTGTGCCTCAGCTCACCCCTGGCAGCACAGCCAATGTCGTGATAATGGCCCAGCCCACCCAACAACACCCCCCTGTGACCGACCCCCTCTCCCTCGCCTGGCGCTCTGAAAGCGGCGCCCCAGCCCCGCGCCGCGTGGTGCTGGCCGACGACACCCTCAGCGCCGACGCGGCCTACCGCTTGGCCTGTGAAGGCACCGGCCTGCTCTGGCAAGGCGACTTTCACAACGCACGCCAACTGCTGCAAGCCCTGGGCCGTCGCGCCGAACGCAAACCCCGCAAAGCCGCTAAGGCTGCGGCCACCCCACCCACGCCCGCGCAACACTTCCACCTGCACCGCCAAGCCTTGGGCCAACGCGCCCGCACACTCGGCATGGTGCTGGTGCCGCTGAACGCCGACTACACCATCCCACTGCGCCGCGCCCCCGACCTGCGCCTGGCCTGCCAAGAAGCCTGGGGACCCAGCACCGACCAGGCCTGCATGGTGTCGCTGCGCGAACTCTTAGGGCTGGTGGGCGCCCACGAGTGGCGCAAAAAAGGTGTGGAGATCAGCGCCCTTGGCGCACCCCCGCACAACCGCATTCACCCGCACTACGGCGTGTTCTCACCCATCCGGGGCGAATACGTGGACCTCGTGGCCAACACCCCATTGCCCAGCACCACCTTGGCCTTTGACATTGGCATGGGCACCGGCGTGCTGTCGGCCGTGTTGGCGCGCAGGGGCGTGCAGCACATCGTGGCCACCGACCAAGACCCGCGCGCCCTGGCCTGCGCCCGCGATAACCTGCACCGCTTGCAAGTCGCCCCACAGGTCGACCTGTTGCAGACCGATTTGTTTCCACCGGGCCAAGCCCCGCTCATCGTGTGCAACCCGCCGTGGGTGCCCGCACGCCCGAGCTCGCCCATCGAACACGCGGTCTACGATGAAGACAGCCGCATGCTGCGCAGTTTTTTGAGTGGCCTGCGCGCGCACTTGGCCCCCGGGGGCGAGGGCTGGCTCATCCTGTCTGACCTGGCCGAACACCTGGGCCTGCGCCCGCGTGACGCACTGTTGGGGTGGATCGCCGAAGCGGGCTTGACCGTGCTGGGGCGTCACGACATTCGCCCGCGCCACGACAAAGCCAGCGACGCCAGCGACCCGCTGCACGCCGCGCGCGCGCAAGAAATCACTTCCCTTTGGCGCCTAGGTAGCGCCGCTTGAGCCAAGGCCAAAAGCCCTGGTTCTGACCCGGCGAGGTGGTCTGCGCCCACAACTCTTGTTGCTTGAAATCTGCGGGGTGCGGATGCACCAACGGCGCCGGTTGCATCTGCGCCAGCACAAACGCGCACACCTTGGCATTGAACGGCGCCGGATGCCCTGAGCCGGGCACCATACACAAGGCACTGCCCGGCAACTCTTGCTGGATCTCGCTGAGCTGCTCTTGAGTACACACCGGCGAGTCGCCGCCATAAATCAAGCGCACCGGGCCTTTGAAGGCTTTGAGCAAATGGGCAAAGCGCATGCCCTTCCAGTCTTTTTTGTAGGGCAAGTCAAAGTGCGTGCTCGACTGCACCGCCTCGACCGCACCAATGCGCACATGCAACTGCTGCGACAGCGCTTGCGGCGTGGGCATCCGTCCGTCTTGCTTCATGCTGCCGTACAAGCCCATGATGGCCATCCAGTTCAGGCTCAGGCCAATGTCGTTGAGGAACACACCCTGTATGTGCAGCTTGGCGTCTTGCGCCAGGTACATGGCCAAGATGCCGCCCATGCTGGTGCCCAACACCTCGATGTGCGGCAGCGGGTGGCCGTCTTGCATCACCACCTCGCGCAGCAACTGCGCCGTGTCTTGCAGGTACACCGACATGGCGTAGCCCGCGTCGTGTGGCAAAGGGTCTGAGTCACCCCGCCCGCAATGGTCCAGGCTGATCACCCGCAGACCCGGCACGGTTTGGGCTGCCTTCAACAGCGGGTCAAACGTGGCGCGGGTTTCCAACAAACCGGGCAAACACACCAACACGTGGTGGCTGTGTGCGTCGCCCACCGCGCTGTAAGCCAGGCGGCGGCCACCGGGAGACAGGGGCAAGTGGAGCGCGGGAAAGTGGGAGATCGTCATGTGAGGCGGTTCATCCTAGTGCATTTGAGTTTCAGTATTTAAAAGCAATACTTTTTGGCAGTATTCGTATTCGCAAAAAAGAATGCTTTATGGGTTTTAAATGGAACGAAATTAAATCCAGGGCATTGCATTTCAGCAAAACCTGGGCTGACCCCACCAACGAAGACAGCCAAGCCAAGCCCTTTTGGATCGACTTCTTTGAAATCTTTGGCATCACCAACAAACGTATAGGCACCTTCGAGCTGCACGTCAAAAAGCTCGGCGGCAAGCGTGGATTACCATACGAATGTATGTATTTTTTTATGGCTTAATGCTACGTTGAGCCATGACCGCAGCTCAATTCGAATGGGATCACAACAAGGATGCTGAAAACCAAGCCAAGCATCACGTGTCATTCTTGGAAGCACAGGCGGCGTTTGCTGATCCAAACCGCGTGATCGCGAAAGACCTGGCGCACAGTGCAGCCGACGAGCGTTTTTACTGCATTGGCAAAGCAGGTGGCGGCATCTTGACGGTGCGCTTCACCTACAGGCGCAAGGTCATTCGAATCATTGGGGCAGGCTATTGGCGCAAAGGAAAGGCAATATATGAAAAAGAAGATCTTTTACAAGGATGAGCCCATGGGCGATGTTGAGGTGGTTGCAGATTTTCTGCCATCACCTGCCGAGCTGGCGTTCCGGGAAGATGGCGTGAAGGTCACGCTGGCCCTGAGCAAAAGCAGCGTGGATTTTTTCAAGTCTGAGGCAGCCAAGCACCAGACCCAGTACCAGCGCATGATCCGCCGCTTGCTGGATTCATACGTTCAAGCTCAGGGCACCGCTACCAGCAAGGAGAAGGGCACAGTGCGCAAGCGCGCGGCGATTTAGGTTGAACGCATCGAATCGATGCAACAGCTGGTCATGCAGCCGTCAAGGGCTCCATACGCACCACAGCACGCGCTCCCACGGCATGTGCAAAACGTTGGACGGTTCGCATGGATGGCGTGCCCCTGCCACTTTCAATGCGTGCCACCGCGCCTTGGGTTGTGCGTCATAGGCTTGGCATAGCACCCGCCAATGCTGTCATGCAGAGGATTGGCTACGATGGCACCATGCCTACGCCCACCGCATTTCAGCTTCACGTTCAGCACCTCACCCATGGCCCCATCCACAACCTCAGCCACGCCTGGCCCCCAGGGGTGAGTTGGGTTTGCGGCGACGAGGGCACGGGCAAAACCACTTTGTTGCGCGTGTTGGCGGGCGAGGTCACGCCCAACGCTGGCACGGTGCATACGCCTGACGGCGGTGTGTTTTGGGTCAATCTGCATGACCCCGAGCATGACGAAACAACCGTGCAGGCCTGCTGGGATAGGCTGCGCGCGCGCTACCCGCAATGGCGTGACGCGCTACAAGACGAGTTGTCGCACGCGCTGGACATGGACACGCACCGCCACAAGCGGCTGTTCATGCTGTCCACAGGCAGTCGGCGCAAGGTGATGGTGATTGCCGCGCTGGCCTCGGGCGCGACGGTGACGCTGCTTGATCAACCGTTTGGCGGTCTTGACCTGCCGTCGGTTCGGGTGATCAAAGAGGTGCTGCGCGAGGCCAGCACACACGCCAGCCGCGCTTGGATCGTGGCGGATTACACCGCCCCGCAGGATGTGCCGCTGGCCAGCGTGCTGAGCCTAGATTAGGCCTTGGCCGCGTCGAGGTTGCGCAAGCGAATGTGCAATTCGCGCAACTGCTTTTCGTCCACCGGACTGGGCGCTTGGGTCAGCAAGCACTGCGCGCGTTGGGTTTTGGGGAAAGCAATCACGTCGCGGATGGATTCGGCACCGGTCATCAGGGTGACGATGCGGTCCAAGCCAAAGGCCAAGCCGCCGTGCGGAGGTGCGCCGTATTGCAGTGCGTCGAGCAAGAAGCCAAATTTGAGTTGGGCTTCTTCGGGGGTGATTTTCAAAGCGTCAAACACTTTTTGCTGCACGTCAGCGCGGTGGATACGCACCGAGCCACCGCCCATTTCCCAACCGTTCAACACCATGTCGTAGCCCTTGGAGATGCACTTCTCGGGGGCGGTGACCATCCAGTCTTCGTGGCCGTCTTTGGGCGCGGTGAAGGGGTGGTGGGTGGCGGTGTAGCGCTGGGCTTCGTCGTCAAATTCGAACATCGGGAAGTCGACCACCCACATCGGGGCCCAACGGTCTTCGAACAAACCGTTTTTCTTGCCGAAGTCGCTGTGGCCGATTTTGATGCGCAGCGCACCGATGGCGTCGTTGACGATCTTGGCCTTGTCGGCGCCAAAGAAGATCAGGTCGCCGTTTTGTGCGCCGGTGCGCTCGAGCACTGCGTTGAGGGCGGTGTCGTGGATGTTTTTGACGATAGGCGACTGCAAGCCGTCACGGCCTTTGGACAGGTCGTTGACGCGGATGTAGGCCAGACCTTTGGCGCCGTAAATTTTGACGAACTCGGTGTAGGCGTCAATCTCGCCACGGCTGATGCCGCCGCCCTCGACGGAGCCGTGGGGCACGCGCAAGGCCACCACACGTCCGCCCTTCATGTTGGCGGCGCCTGAGAAGACTTTGAAGTCCACATCGGCCATCACGTCGGTGACTTCGCTGAACTGCAACTTCACGCGCAGGTCAGGCTTGTCCGAGCCATACAGGTGCATGGCGTCGGCGTAGGTCATGACAGGGAAGGTGCCCAAGTCCACGCCAATGGTGTTCTTGAAGACGGTGGTGATCATGCCCTGGAACATGTCACGGATTTCTTGTTCGTCTAGGAAGGACGTTTCTATATCGATCTGGGTGAATTCAGGCTGGCGGTCTGCGCGCAGGTCTTCGTCACGGAAGCACTTGGTGATTTGGTAGTAACGGTCGTAGCCCGCCACCATCAACAACTGCTTGAACAACTGGGGCGACTGGGGCAGTGCAAAGAACTGGCCGTCGTGCACACGGCTGGGCACGAGGTAGTCGCGCGCGCCTTCAGGCGTGCTCTTGGTGAGCATGGGGGTTTCGATGTCGACAAAGCCATTGGCGTCCAAGAACTTGCGCACTTCCATGGACACGCGGTAGCGCAGCATGAGGTTGTTTTGCATGTACGGGCGGCGCAGGTCGAGCACGCGGTGCGTGAGACGCGTGGTCTCCGACAGGTTGTCGTCGTCGATCTGGAACGGTGGCGTGACCGAGGCGTTGAGCACGATGAGTTCGTGGCAGAGCACTTCGATCTTGCCGCTCTTGAGGTTGTCGTTGGTGGTGCCGTCGGGGCGAGGACGCACCACGCCTTTGATTTGCACGCAGTATTCGTTGCGCACTTCTTCGGCCACTTTGAACATGTCCGGGCGATCGGGGTCGCACACCACTTGGCACTGGCCTTCACGGTCGCGCAGGTCAATGAAGATCACGCCACCGTGGTCACGGCGACGGTTGACCCAGCCGCACAGGCTCACCGTTTGGCCATGGAGGGCTTCGGTCACCAGACCGCAATAGTGGGAACGCATTGCCATGTTCAATTACTCTTTGTTTGAATAGGAGGGGTACCGGGCGAGACAGCGCCCATGGAGATCACGTAGGTCAGGGCTTCGTCCACGCTGAGGTCGAGTTCTTTGACTTCGGAGCGGGGCACCAGCAGAAAGAAGCCGCTGGTGGGGTTGGGGGTGGTGGGCACGTAAACGCTCACGTAGTCTTCGGACAGCTTGTCTGCGATCTCGCCGCTGGGCGTGCCGGTTTGAAAGGCGATGGTCCACACCCCGGCGCGGGGGTATTGCACCAGCAAGGCTTGGCGAAACGCATTGCCGCTGCTGGAGAACAAGGTGTCGGACACCTTTTTGACGCTGGTGTAGATCGACTTGACGATGGGGATGTGGGTGAACAGCTTGTCCCACTGCTTGACCCACCAACGCCCCGCGACGTTGGAAACCAACGCGCCGGTGATGAGCAAACCCAAGAACACCAAGACCACACCCAAGCCGGTGATGTCGCGCAACTCGACCAAGGTGTCGTGCGAGACCACCGAGGACACGGTATTGATGAACATGCCATCCATCACCCCGACCAACCAAGTCAGCACCCAGACCGTGATGGCCAAAGGCGTCCAAACCAGCAAGCCGGCAAGCAGGTATTTTTTGAGAGGCATGGTGGTGCTCAGTGTGATAGGACGAACAGGATCAATGGCAGGCGCAAGAAGCACCGCAACCGGCAGCAGTTGTTGCAGCAGAGGCAGAAGGCGCGTCGCCTGAGCTGGGTGCAGCTGCCGGCGCAGGCGCTGCGTCACCGCCTGCGGCAGGTGCGGCAGGGGCATCAGAGGCACCACCAGAGCCGCCTTTGAAGTCGGTGGCGTACCAACCCGAGCCTTTGAGCTGGAACCCCGCAGCAGTGAGCTGCTTGGTGAAGCTGGGTTTGCCGCACACTGGACAATCGGTCAGAGGCGCATCAGAAATTTTTTGCAAAACGTCCTTGGCATGGCCGCAGGACCCGCATTTGTAGGCGTAGATAGGCATGGCTGAAGGATGGGTAAAACCAACAATTATAGGCGGTCACCCCTTCTTCAAGCCCCCAAGGGTGTGGCTGGCAAACGCGCATACAAGCGGCTTAGGCAGTGGCAATTGCGTGGTGACTGGCGTGGGTGTTGCGAATGACCTGCGGGCCCAAGGACCCGCTCAGCATGCCAACCAAACTTGCCAACAACCCGGCCAGTTGCGCAGGAAACGCTTCACCTGCAGGGGTGAACATGAACAAGCTCCAGGTCAACAGGCCCAACACAATGGCAAAAATCGCACCTTGGGTGCTCGCACGGGACCAATACAGTCCAAACAACAAGGGGACAAAGGCCCCCACCAGCGGCACTTGGTAGGCGCCCGAGACCATCTCGTAAATCGAGGTGCCTTGCATGGCAATGGCATAGCACAGCACCAACACGCTGAACACCAACACGGTGACCCGCATGGCACGCAACTCTTGCTTATCGCTTTGGTGGGGATGGAACTGACGCCAAATGTTTTCGGTGAAGGTCACACTGGGGGCGAGCAAAGTGGCCGATGCGCATGACTTGATGGCGGACAGCAAAGCCCCGAAAAAAAGCACCTGCATGACAAACGGCATGTGCTCCATCACCAAAGTAGGTAACACTTTTTGTGGGTCTTGGGCGATCAATGCTGCAGCCTTCTCCGGCATGATGAGCATGGCGCTGACCACCAAAAACATGGGCACAAAGGCAAACAAGATGTAGCAAATACCGCCAATCACGGGGCCATGGGTGGCGGCTTTGACACTGTTGGCAGACATCACACGCTGAAACACATCTTGCTGTGGAATCGAGCCAAACATGATGGTGATGGCAGCAGCCAAGAAAAATGCCATGTCTTTGAAATTGGGTTCTGGCCAAAACTTGAACATGTCTTGGCTGATGGCCAAAGCCACCACTTTGTCAGCGCCCCCGGCTTGGTCGGCGGCAAACACCGCAAGAACCGACAGCCCCACCACCAAGATGATCATTTGGATGAAGTCGGTGATGGCCACCGACCACATGCCACCAAACAAGGTGTAGGCCAGGATCGACACCACCCCGATCACCATCCCCACGGGGATGCTGATGACCTCGTTGGACAACACATTGAACACCAAACCTAAGGCCGTCACTTGTGCCGACACCCAACCCAGGTAGCTGACCATGATGATCAAGGAGCACACCACCTCGACCGTGCGGCCATAGCGCTCGCGGTAATAGTCGCTGATGGTCAGAAGCGTCATGCGGTAGAGCTTGCCTGCGAAAAAAAGCCCGACCAAGATCAAACAAAAACCAGCACCGAAAGGGTCTTCCACCACGCCATGCAAACCGCCGTTGACAAACTTGGCGGGGATACCCAGCACGGTTTCAGAGCCAAACCAAGTCGCAAAGGTGGTGGTAACGATCATGGCCAAAGGTAAATGCCGACCTGCAATGGCAAAGTCGGCCGAGTTTTGCACCCGCTTAGCAGCCATCAAACCGATGGCAATGGTGACCAACAAATAGACGATGACGAGTGTGAGCAGCACGGGTCAAACTCCTTGGGATAACTCAGAGAAACGGATGGATGCGAACCAGCCATTGCATCACCAACAACCCCACGACAAAGCCCACGCCAGTCCACAACAGGCGTTGCAACAGGCGGTTGGTAAGACGTTGCTCGTTGATCAGTGTTTGCAACTGCGGGTTGGCGTCGCTTTGGCGATGCTTTAAAAAGTCATGCACGAGGCGCGGCAACTCGGGCAGCAACTTGGCGTAACGCGGCGCCTCGGCCACCAGTTGGTTCCAAAGTTTTTTCGGGCCCACTTGGTCGAGCATCCACTTTTCTAAGAATGGCTTGGCCGTGCTCCACAAGTCCAACTCAGGGTCGAGTTGACGGCCCAGACCTTCGATGTTGAGCAAGGTTTTTTGAAGCAACACCAGTTGCGGCTGAATCTCGACATTGAAGCGACGCGAGGTTTGGAACAAGCGCATCAACACCAAGCCTAAGGAGATTTCTTTCAGGGGGCGGTCAAAGTAAGGCTCGCACACAGCGCGAATGGCCGACTCCAACTCGTCCACACGCGTGTCTGCCGGGACCCAGCCCGACTCGACATGCAACTCCGCCACGCGCTTGTAGTCGCGACGAAAGAAAGCGGTGAAATTTTGCGCCAAATACTCTTTATCAAACTCGGTCAGCGTACCGACGATGCCAAAGTCAAGCGACACATAACGCCCAAACGTGGCAGGGTCAATGCTGACTTGGATATTGCCCGGGTGCATGTCGGCGTGAAAAAAGCCATCGCGAAACACTTGTGTGAAGAAGATGGTGACCCCATCGCGTGCCAGCTTTGGGATATCCACTCCTGCCTCGCGCAAGCGATCGACTTGGCTAATAGGGACGCCATTCATACGCTCCATCACGATCACATCGGTGTAGCAGTAGTCCCACAGCATCTCAGGAATTAACACCAGGTTAAGACCTTCCATGTTGCGGCGCAATTGCGCCGCATTCGCGGCTTCACGCACCAAGTCCAGTTCATCGTGAAGATATTTGTCAAACTCAGCCACGACTTCACGCGGCTTCAATCGCTTGCCATCCGCCGACAAACGGTCGACCCAGCCTGCCATCATCCGCATCAAGCTCAAGTCTTTGTCAATCACCGTCAGCATGCCAGGACGCAGCACCTTGACCGCGACATCACGCAACTGGCCATGGCGGTCCTTAGCGATTGCAAAATGCACTTGGGCAATAGAGGCACTGGCCACGGGTTGATGGGTAAATTCAACAAACACATCCGCCAAGGGTCGTCCAAAAGCACGTTCAATGGTGGCCACAGCCACACTGGACGGAAACGGCGGCACGCGGTCTTGCAACAAGGCCAACTCATCCGCGATATCAGGGGGTAACAAATCTCGACGTGTGGACAAAACCTGTCCAAATTTCACGAAGATAGGTCCCAGGTGTTCCAGTGCTTCGCGCAAGCGCTGACCTCGTGGCGCACGCAAGTCACGTCCGACCGACACAATCCGTGCCAGCAAGCGCAAACCCGGTTTTTGGAAACTGGTCAATACCAGTTCGTCTAAACCGTAGCGCAAGACAATAAAAACGATGTACACGCCGCGAAACAAGCGGGTCATGATGGGGCCTTCGGTGTGGCTTTCTGTTGCACAAAGTCACGCAGGGCGTGCACCACCCGATGACCCATTTGCGCCAGTGTGTGTGCAGGTGCGTCGCCAATCAAACGCGCCAAATCCTCTTCCGGATCCCAGCGAACATGGTCGATCAACCAATTCACTTCTGCGGCCAATTGGACATCCCCTTCGATGCGAATGGCTGGTTTATTGCCCTGCAAGACGGAACGAGCCAAGGCAAATGGAGAAGATTCGCTCAGACGCAGCACCAAGTCTGGCGCTTTGACCCGTTGCTCGGCTGGCGCCAAGTCCAGCAAACCCGCAGGCGTGAATTGGCATTCAAACACTTGGTCACGCCAATGCAGTTGCACGCAGCGCCCACGTTGACGCTGCAAGCGCTCGCGGGCTGCAGGCTCTTGCATCAGCACATGGTTGAGAAACAACACCAAACGATGTTGCAGCTCTTGCGTAACCCAAGGTGGCGGCATCAAAGCTTTGGGTAGATCGGCGGGAAAGTTTGCGCGCAGTTTGTCTGCGGCATCACTCAACCAAGAAAAAGGGGACTGTGTGACCATAGTCCCCAATTATTCCTTGTATTTGCTCGTCTCTCAGGACGACCAAGCTTCTCTAAGCAGCTTATTGCAAAGCTTGTACGCCTGCTACCAACCAACCCAAGCTGCCGTCCTTGGGCTTGGTCATGTTCCAAACTTCGCGGAACGGTGTGGGACCGGCAGAGGGCTCTTCACGGATCAGACCAGAAAACTCAACGCTGGCTACGAAAGAAGAGCCCGCCTCCTCGATGCCCAGCAGTTGCGCTTCTAACATCACCACTTCGGTGTGGTTAGGTTGGCCGCTGGAAGTGGATTCACGCTCAGCCAATTGGGCTTTGATTTCTTCAACCATGCTGTCGGTCATCATGGAGCGCAAGGTGCTCACATCTGAACGGTCCCAAGCTTGCTGCAATGTATAGAAGTTTTGCTTGGCTGCATTGACAAAACCAACGGTATCAAAACCAGCAGGAATACCCCAGGTCTGATGGGCCGCCAAGCCAGACCCGATCACAGCGCCAGAAACTGATGTCCCGGGTGCATAGCGGGGGTCGGTATCCACCGGACGCGCCGATGCATCATTGCCAACGTTGTGAGGGTTGTATTGCGGCATGCTCCGGGGCTCCAACGGCGCTCCTGCACCCTCAAAGGCATAAGGGCTTGGGTTGGCAACCTCAGGTTGGCGACGGCGCATGACCATGCCAATCACCATCATGACCACCAAGGCGATCAAACCAAACATCAAAAATTGGCCAAACTCAGCGCCAAAGCCCATCGAGTGTGCCAACCAAGCCAGACCCAAGCCAGCAGCTAGACCACCGATCATGCCGCCCATGCCACCAAAACGGCTTGGCGCAGCAGCAGGTGCAGCTGGCGCGGTGGGCGCCACATTGGGTGCAGCATTGGGGGTGGCCGCAGGGACAGGTTTGGCAGCTTCGCGCTGCGTGACTTGATTAGATTGCTGCCCCATTGATTTTCCACCGCCCAAACGCTTGGCAGCGTGGGCATGCAAACTCGTCAAAGCCAAAGCAATGACCAATACAGCGGACCAAATTTTCATTGTCTTGTCTCCAAAAATGCGGATTGAATTAACACTTGATGCCGACATGCAAAGCCACCACGCCAGCGCTCATGTTGTGAAAGTCTACGTGGCCAAAGCCACAGGTTTTCATCAAGGCTTTCAAGTCTTCTTGGCTCGGGTGCATGCGAATCGATTCGGCCAGGTAGCGGTAGCTGGCGTCGTCGCCGGCGACCCATTGCCCTAGCCTGGGCAGAATATTAAAAGAATACCAGTCGTAGGCTTTTTCTAGGGGCTTTGCCACTTTGGAGAACTCCAACACCAGCAATTTGCCGTTGGGCTTGAGCACGCGGCACATCTCTTTGAGCGCCGTATCTTTGTGGGTCATGTTGCGCAGACCAAAGGCCACGCTCACCACATCAAAGTGGTTGTCAGGGAAAGGCAATTTTTCAGCATCGCACACCAAGGTGGGCAACACCACCCCATGGTCCAGTAAGCGGTCACGCCCTGTGCGCAACATGGCTTGGTTGATGTCGGTGTGCACCACACGGCCAGTCTTGCCCACTTCTTTGGCAAATGCCATGGCCAAGTCGCCTGTACCACCCGCGATGTCGAGTACTTGGTAGCCCTCGCGCAAATCAGCCACCATCACGGTGTAACGCTTCCAAACGCGGTGGAGCCCCATTGACATCAGATCGTTCATAACGTCGTATTTGGACGCCACCGAATCAAACACGCCACGCACATGGCGGGCCTTGTCTATCTCGTCGACTGTTTTGAAACCGAAATGGGTGCTGCTCATATTTGTCAATGGTATCAGTGTGTATGACCGCATCCCGGTCCAGCAGCCTCGGGCATGCGGGCATCACGCGTGACGCCCGCCTCACCCAAACGGCGCTCGTAATCGGCCCAAAGTTGGTCTTGCTGAGCACCCAAAAAATACAGGTATTCCCAAGAAAAAATGCCCGTGTCGTGGCCATCGCTGAAGCTTGGTTGTACAGCGTAATTGCCAATCGGTGCCAACTCGGTCAGAGTAACCTCGCGTTTGCCGGTTTGCAACACCTCTTGGCCGGGCCCGTGGCCCTGGACCTCCGCCGAGGGGCTGTAGATGCGCATGAGCTCAAACGGAATGCGGAACGTCGCACCATCCGAAAAGCTCACCTCCAGCACACGGGTGGCCCCATGCACCGTGATGTCTTGCGGGATGGGGGTGTTTTTGTCTAAACCAGCCATGTTTGTTCTCCCGCCTCAGACCAACACGCGCTCAATGCCACCGGCATTGGCTTGGGCCACATAGGTGGGCATCCACTGTTCCCCCAAAATCTTGCGCGCCATCTCGACCACGATGTAGTCGGCTTCGAGCAAACCATTTTGCAAGTCATCGCCATAACGGCTCAGGCCTTGCAAACAGCTGGGGCAGCTGGTCAAAATTTTGACGTTGCCCGTGGCATCGCCCGTGATGGCACGCAAGGCGGTTTCGTCTTTTCGGATTTCTTCTTCCTTGCGGAAACGCACTTGCGTGGCAATGTCTGGGCGCGTCACACCTAAGGTGCCCGATTCGCCACAACAACGCTCGCTTTTGCGCACGGTATCCCCCACCAGCGACTTGACAGTTTTCATGGGGTCTTGCTGCTTCATCGGACTATGGCAAGGGTCGTGATACAGATAGGCACCTTGCTGGCTGGTGTCGAGCGTGATGTTTTTCTCTAACAGGTACTCATGGATGTCGACGATGCGGCAACCTGGAAAGATTTTGTCGAACTCGTAGCCCTGTAACTGGTCAAAGCATGTGCCGCAGCTCACCACCACGGTTTTGATATCCAGGTAATTAAGCGTATTAGCCACACGGTGAAACAACACACGGTTATCAGTGATGATTTTTTCAGCCTTGTCAAACTGACCGCTGCCGCGTTGCGGATAACCGCAGCACAAATAGCCGGGCGGCAACACGGTTTGCACACCTGCATGCCAGAGCATGGCCTGCGTGGCCAAGCCCACTTGGCTGAACAAGCGCTCTGAGCCACAACCCGGGAAATAGAACACCGCCTCGGTGTCGGAGGTGGTGGTCTTGGGGTTGCGGATGATGGGCACGTAATCTTTGTCTTCAATGTCCAACAAAGCGCGGGCGGTTTTCTTGGGCAAACCACCCGGCATTTTTTTGTTGATGAAGTGAATCACCTGCTCTTTGATAGGAGCGGCACCAACTGAAGCAGGCGGCGCGTTGGTTTGCTTGCGCGCCACAAGTTTCAACACATCGTTGGCCATGCGTTGCAGCTTCATGCCCACGCCCACCATACCTGCACGCACCAGCTTGATGGTTTCTGGATTGGTCGCGTTGAGCATCAACATGGCTGCCGCATTGCCAGGACGGAAAGTCTTTTGACCCATTTTGCGCAGCAGGTTGCGCATGTTCATGGACACATCACCAAAGTCAATATTGACCGGACAAGGTGTCAAACACTTGTGGCACACGGTGCAGTGGTCAGCCACATCTTCAAACTCTTGCCAGTGCTTGATCGACACACCACGGCGGGTTTGTTCTTCGTACAGAAATGCTTCTGCCAGCAACGACGTCGCCAAAATTTTGTTGCGAGGGCTGTAGAGCAAATTGGCACGTGGCACATGGGTGGCGCACACCGGCTTGCACTTGCCACAGCGCAAGCAGTCTTTGACGCTGGCAGCAATAGCCCCAATGTCTGACTGCTGCATGATGAGCGACTCATGCCCCATCAAGCCAAAGCTGGGTGTGTAGGCCTGGCTCAAATCGGCGTGGCGCAAGTTGAGATCAGCGTCGTTGTTACGCAGCAGTTTGCCTTTGTTGAAGCGGCCTTGGGGATCGACACGGGCTTTGTAGTCGGCAAAGGGTTGCAGCTCGGCGTCGGTCAAGAACGCCATCTTGGTGATGCCAATGCCATGTTCGCCGGAGATCACACCATCGAGAGAGCGTGCCAAGGTCATGATGCGCGCGACGGCTTCATGCGCGGTTTGCAGCATGGCGTAGTCGTCGCTGTTGACAGGGATGTTGGTGTGCACATTGCCGTCGCCCGCGTGCATGTGCAAGGCCACCCACACACGCCCTTTGAGCACACGCTGGTGAATGGCGTTGCACTCCTCCAAGATCGGCAAGAAGGCTCCACCCGTGAAGATGTTTTGCAACGCCGCACGGATTTGGGTTTTCCAGCTGGCGCGCAAGGTGTGGTCTTGCAAGGGCACGAACAAGGCGTCGCAGTCGCGCAGCCATTGCTGCCAAAGCGACCGCACCTCGGCAATCAATGCACGAGCTTGGGTGACACGGTCTTCAAGTAGCTCTGGCGAGGCAATGTCTGCTGCATCGTCGGACTTGCCCAAGGGCAGGTTGCCACGGGCAAAGAATTCGTCGAGCGCGTCACACAAGGCAATCTTGTTGCGCAGCGAGAGCTCGATGTTGATGCGCTCGATGCCGTCGGTGTATTCGGCCATGCGCGGCAGCGGAATGACCACGTCTTCGTTGATCTTGAAGGCGTTGGTGTGACGGCTGATGGCAGCGGTGCGTTTGCGATCCAACCAGAACTTTTTACGCGCCTCGGGGCTGATGGCCACAAAGCCTTCACCGCTGCGCGAATTGGCCAAACGGACCACTTCCGAGGTGACACGTGCCACCGCATCGGCGTCATCACCCGCAATGTCACCAATCAAGACCATCTTGGGCAAGCCACCGCGTTTGCTCTTGGTGGCGTAGCCCACCGCGCGCAGGTAACGGTCGTCGAGGTGCTCCAAGCCTGCAAGCAATACGCCGCTGCGTTTTTGCTCGGCAAACATGAAGTCTTTGACATCCACGATGCTGGGTACGGCGTCTTTGGCGTTGCCAAAAAACTCCATGCACACCGTGCGGGTGTGCTGGGGCATGCGGTGCAAGATCCAGCGGGCGCTGGTGATCAAGCCATCGCAACCTTCTTTTTGAATACCTGGCAAGCCGCTCAAAAACTTGTCGGTGACGTCTTTGCCAAGGCCCGCTTTGCGAAATGAGGGGCCCGGAATGTCCAGGCGCTCTTGGCGGATGGGGGTTTTGCCATCGGCCTCGAAATACTGCAAATCAAACCTGACCATCTCTGCGTCGTGGATCTTGCCAAGGTTGTGCCCGACACGGGTGACTTCAAGCCACTGCGCGTCGGGGGTGACCATGCGCCAGCTCACCAAGTTGTCGAGTGCCGTGCCCCACAGCACGGCTTTTTTACCGCCCGCATTCATGGCGACGTTGCCGCCAATGCAAGAGGCTTCTGCTGAAGTGGGGTCAACCGCAAACACAAAGCCTGCGCGCTCAGCGGCATCGGCCACGCGCTGCGTGACCACACCGGCTTCGGTCCAGATGGTGGGGACCGGATGGTCTACACCTGGCAAGTCACGCACATCCACCTGCGACATGGCTTCGAGCTTTTCGGTGTTGATGACCGCACTCTTCCAAGTCAAGGGGATGGCACCGCCCGTGTAGCCCGTGCCGCCGCCACGCGGAACGATGGTGAGGCCTAAATCAATGCAGGCTTTGACCATCTTGGCCATTTCGGCCTCGGTATCAGGGGTGAGCACCACAAATGGGTATTCGACGCGCCAGTCGGTGGCGTCGGTGACGTGCGACACGCGAGACAAAGCGTCGAATTTGATGTTGTCAGCAGCGGTGCACTTGTTAAGCAAACGCTCAGCTTTTTTGCGCAAAGTCGCGATGGCTTCAAACTGAACATTGAAAGCTTCCACGGCAGCTGATGCGGCCGACAACAACTGAGCCACGAGCGCGTCACGCTCTGCATCTTCTGCGGGGGTGCGGCGTCGCTGTACCTCACCCAAGCGATGGTGCAAAGCCTCGACCAGTAGGGCACGGCGCTTCGGGTTGTCCAACAAGTCGTCTTGCAAATAGGGATTGCGCTGGACCACCCAAATATCGCCCAACACCTCGTAGAGCATGCGGGCCGAACGACCGGTACGGCGCTCTTGCCGCAAGCGCTGCAACCAGTCCCACGCTTGAGCGCCGAGCAAGCGCAGCACGATTTCGCGGTCAGAGAACGAGGTGTAGTTGTAGGGAATTTCGCGCAGCCGGGGGCTCTCTTCGGCCAAGGCAAGCAGATGATTGAGCGAGGTGGGAGCGTTCATGTTGGAGGGTGCGCGAAAGGGGCATGAATGTTACCGCAGGGCACCACAGCCCTACGGCTTGTGCGCCTTCAGCGGCGCCAGGCTTGGCACATCAGCCATTGGCATGTGCCAGACGCAAAAACCAAGGCGCCCCAGGTGGCCATCTTGCCGTCCACGCCCCACAGAACCAAGCCCGCCAGCAGCACGGCCACGCCCAACACGCCATTCACCCACACTTGTGTAAGAACACGCCAAGCCGCGCGCGGCAGGCCCAAACGAGTCATCCCACGCGCGCAGATCGCGCAGAAAAGTGCCAAACCCCAAGCCGGAGCCATGAAGTTGAGGACATGAATGAGCTGTTCGTAAAGACCCATGCGACAAATTTTATAATCTACATCTATGGCAGTCTGGGCTCTAGGCCTCAATCACAACACAGCACCGCTCGACCTGCGGGGTAAATTCGCATTTGCAGTCGACCAAATGGGGCCCAGCCTCGCCACGCTGCGCAACGCTTTCTCGGGCGACAGTGAAGTAGCCATTTTGTCTACCTGTAACCGCACCGAAATCTATGGTGCTGGCTCGCACAACCAAATGCAACAGACCTTGGCTTGGTTGGCCCAGTCTGGGGGCGTGACGATGGACGCTTTGCTAGGTCACACCTATGAGCTGTCTGAAAGCGATGCGGCACGCCACGCTTTCCGTGTGGCCAGTGGCTTGGATTCGATGGTGTTGGGCGAACCGCAAATTCTTGGGCAAATGAAGGACGCAGTACGTGTTGCCTCGGAAGCTGGCGCCTTGGGCACCACCTTGAACCAACTGTTTCAACGCACCTTTGCTGTGGCCAAAGAAGTTCGCAGCTCAACCGAAATTGGCGCCCATTCCATCAGCATGGCTGCCGCTGCCGTGCGCCTGGCCGGGCAACTGTTTGAAGACTTAGCGCAGACCAAGGTGTTATTTGTCGGTGCAGGCGAAATGGTTGAGCTGTGTGCCACCCACTTCGCCGCCAAACACCCCAAAGCGCTGGCGATTGCCAACCGCACGCTGGAGCGTGGTGAAAAACTGGCCCAGCAATTTGGGGGCGAGGTGATGCGCCTGTCAGACCTGCCACAACGCTTGCATGAGTTTGACATTGTGGTCAGCTGCACCGCCAGCACCCTACCCTTGATCGGACTTGGGGCTGTAGAGCGCGCGCTGCGACATCGCAAACACCGCCCCATGTTCATGGTCGACTTGGCTGTACCTCGCGACATCGAGCCGGAGGTGAAGTCGCTGGAAGACGTCTATCTCTATACCGTGGACGATTTGTCAGAGGTGGTGCAAACCGGTCAAGCTAACCGTCAGGCGGCAGTTGCCCAGGCCGAAGCCATCATCGACGTGGGGGTGCAAAACTTTGCCCATTGGCTGGAGCAGCGCAGCCATGTGCCGCTGATTCAACAACTCAACGCCCAAACCGAATCTTGGCGCAACGCCGAATTGGCCCGTGCCCGTAAGCTGCTGGCCAAGGGTGACGACGTGGACGCAGTGCTCGAAGCACTGTCGCGTGGCTTGACCCAAAAAATGCTCCATGGCGCGATGGCCGAGTTGCATGCCAGCGACCTCAAAGCACGGGACCAGGCGCGTCATGCCATAGAGCATTTCTTTTTGCGCACCAAGGCTTGAAGATGAAAGCCTTTCTGCGCGCTCAACTCGAGCGCTACGCGCAACGCCTGGCTGAGTTGGACTTTTTGTTGTCGCGAGAAGACATCATGAAGGACATGACCCAGTTCTTGGCCTTGTCGCGCGAGCACACCGACGTCACCGCAACCGCCGGGCGATATGCGCGGTACCAGCAGCGTGAGTCTGACCTGCAAGCTGCGCAGCAGATGCTTCAAGACGGTGCAGATGACACCGACATGCGGGCTATGGCAGAGGAGGAGGTCGCCCACGCCCAAGCTGAGTTGACGCAACTGGAGACCGAGTTGCAGCGCATGTTGCTGCCCAAGGACCCAGATGATGCGCGCCCCGCATTTTTAGAAATTCGCGCAGGCACCGGCGGCGATGAGTCAGCCCTGTTTGCCGCCGATTTGTTGCGCATGTACACCCGCTATGCCGAACGTCAAGGTTGGCGCACTGAGCTGGTCAGCGAGTCGCCCAGCGACTTGGGCGGCTACAAAGAAGTAGTGGTTCGGTTAGAAAGCACAAGCGGCACAGACGGTGTGTACGGGCAGCTGAAGTTCGAATCGGGTGGCCACCGCGTGCAGCGTGTACCTGCCACCGAAACCCAGGGCCGCATCCACACCAGCGCCTGCACGGTGGCCGTGATGCCCGAGCCCGATGAGGCACAAGCGGTCAAGATCAACCCGGCAGACCTGCGCATCGACACCTACCGTGCCAGCGGCGCGGGCGGCCAGCACATCAACAAAACCGATTCGGCCGTGCGCATCACCCACTTGCCCACCGGCATCGTGGCTGAGTGCCAAGACGGCCGAAGCCAGCACAGCAACAAAGCGCAAGCCCTGCGGGTGCTGACCGCACGCATTCAGGAAAAAGAGCGCAGCGAGCGCGCCGCCAAGGACGCGGCGTTGCGCAAAGGCCTGATTGGCAGCGGTGACCGCAGCGACCGCATTCGCACCTACAACTTTCCGCAAGGGCGTTGGAGCGACCACCGCATCAACCTGACCCTCTACAAGCTCAACTTGATCATGGAGGGCGATTTGAGCGAGCCCTTGCAGGCCTTGCGCAACGCCCACGAAGCCGAGCAACTTCAAGCCTTAGACCCGGGCGCAGCATGAACACCTCGAACGTACCTGCATCAGACCCGCTGTCTGTCACAGTGCAAACCACTTTGAATTGGGCGCAGCACCAAGGCGTGACACGTCTGGAGGCCCAAATGCTGCTGTTGCACAGCGTGGGCCGTGACTTGCACGATCGGGTATGGCTGCTCAGCCATGGCGGCGACGTCCTTGATCCCTTTGTGCACTTGACGTTTCAGGCGCAGGTGGCGCGCCGCTTAGCGCATGAGCCTGTGGCGTATATCACCGGGTTGAAAGAATTCTTTGGCCTTCCTCTTGTGGTGGATGCGCGCGTGCTCGACCCACGTGCGGACACCGAGGTGCTGGTGGAATGGGCCTTAAGTTGCTTGGCCGATGTTGCCTCACCGCAAGTGGTGGACCTGGGTACAGGCAGCGGCGCCATTGCCTTGGGCCTGAAACACAGCCGCCCCGAGGCCCAGGTCTGGGCGGTTGACCTGAGCGCTGACGCCTTGGCGGTGGCACAGGCCAATGCTGAACGACTGGCCTTGCCCATCACTTGGCGGCACGGCTCGTGGTGTGCGCCTTTGGGCAATGCGCAGTTTGACGCCATCGTGTCGAATCCACCCTATCTGGCCGAACACGACCTTCATTTGCGATCCTTGAAGCACGAGCCCTTGCAGGCTTTAGTCGCGGGCCACGATGGTTTGAGCGACATACGACAGATCGTGCAACAAGCGGGATCGCACCTGCGGCCCGGCGGCTGGCTGCTGATGGAGCACGGCTTTGACCAGGCCTTGACCGTGCATGATCTGTTGCGCAATGCCGGATTTGAACAGGTGCAAAGCCGCCCTGACCTTGCGGGCATCTTGCGCTGCACGGGCGGGCGTTGGGCAACAATGAAATAATCTGCTTTTAGTTTGGAGGGTGACGATGAGTGATGTACAACAACGGATTGACGAGTTGGTCAAGAGCAATGAGGTTTTGCTGTTCATGAAGGGCAGCGCCAGCTTCCCTATGTGTGGTTTTTCAGGCCGTGCCATTCAAGTCTTGAAGGCCTGCGGTGTTGAGCCCAAAGCCATCAAAACAGTGAACGTGCTGGATGACGCCGAGATTCGCCAAGGCATCAAGGAATACAGCAACTGGCCCACCATTCCGCAGCTCTACGTCAAGGGCGAGTTCATCGGCGGCTCAGACATCATGATGGAGATGTACGAATCCGGTGAGCTGGCCAAGGCCTTGAACGGCTAAAGCAGCACCCCGCTAGCGAGGTCGCCAGGCCTTGCTGGCTGAGAGCACTGCCGTGGGGTAAGCACTTTGCCCACGGCTGCCGTTGTAGCGACCCAAAGCGAGCATCAAATCGCCGTGCTCTAGGTTGAGGTAGTGACGCAAGATCACGCAACCAAAACGCACATTGGCTTGGGCATGAAACAGCTGGCTGGCGTCGCCGTCTGACAGCACGCGCGTCCAAAACGGCATGACCTGCATGTAGCCGCGCGCCCCGGCGCTGCTGATGGCAAATTTTCGAAATCCGCTTTCCACCTGAATCAACCCCAGCACCCAAGCTGGATCAAGCCCTGCGCGCTGGCTCTCGTACCACACGGTGTGCAAGAACTCACGCTGCAAGCTGTCGGCGTCGAGTTCATGGCTGGGTGCCGACGGGCCTGGCCCCCCATGCGCTTTGTCACGGGTACTGGAGTGGCCTCTTGGGCGAAGGCGCTGGCGCAACACGTTTTGGGTATGTCCAAGCCAAACCGTAAAGGCTTGCTCTGACTTTGCGTCGGCATGCACCAGCTCTGGCGGGCCTTGCTGCGCGATAGCGGCACTCAAGGCGGTGCGCACTGCGTCGGCTAAAGGCTCTTCACGCTGGGGGCCCGCCAAGACGCCACAGACAGCCCAAGTGCACAGAAAGCCCAAACATGTCTGACGCATCCGGGCAGCGACAGCCATGCTAAAGCTCACAGACTAAGTTTGGCTTTCACAAAGACCAGCACCTCGGCGGCGGGCACTTTGGTGGCCTCAAGATCACGGCGGTGTTGGTATTCCACCAAGCCGTCTTTGAGGCCTTTGTCGCCAATGGTCACACGGTGCGGCACGCCGATGAGTTCCCAGTCGGCAAACATGGCACCAGGGCGCTCGCCACGGTCATCCAAGATGACGTCTAAGCCAGCGGCCATCAGGTCTGCATAGAGCTGTTCTGCTGCTGCTTTGACCTCGGCACTGCGGTCCATACCGATGGGGCAGATCACCACCGTGAAGGGGGCAATCGCGTCGGGCCAGATGATGCCTTTGGCGTCGTGGTTTTGCTCGATGGCAGCAGCGGGTAAGCGGGTGATGCCGATGCCGTAGCAGCCCATTTCCATGAACTGAGGTTTACCGTTTTCGTCCAGAAAGGTGGCATTCATGGCCTGGCTGTATTTGGTGCCCAGGTAGAAGATGTGGCCCACTTCAATGCCGCGCTCTATGGCCAACACGCCTTGGCCGTCAGGCGAGGGGTCGCCCGTCACCACGTTGCGCAGGTCGGCCACGAGGTCGGGCTCGGGCAGGTCACGGCCCCAGTTCACGCCAGTGTTGTGATGGTCCACCTCGTTGGCGCCACAGACCCAGTTGCTCATCACGGCCACGTCGCGGTCTGCCACCACTTTGAGCGGCTGCTTCAAGTGGACGGGGCCCAAGTAGCCGGGTTTGCAGCCAAAGTGGCTGTCGATTTCGGTTGCGGTTGCAAAGCGGAAACCACCCTCGAAGCCCGGCAATTTGCCCACTTTGACTTCGTTCATGTCGTGGTCGCCGCGCAAGAGCAGCAACCAGACCTGCGACTTGACCACTTCGCCTTGCGCGTTCAAGGTGTCTGTCGCCAGCACCAGCGATTTGACGGTGGTGTTCAAGGGCACATTGAGCAAAGCCGCCACGTCTTCGCAGGTGCTTTTGCTGGGGGTGGGGGTTTTGGCCAGCACTTGCGAAGCGGAACCACGGGCTTGTGCAGGGGCCAAAGCCTCTGCCTTTTCCATGTTGGCGGCATAGCTGCTGGTGGGGCAATAGACGATGGCGTCTTCGCCTGTGGCTGCAATCACTTGAAACTCTTCGCTCAAGTCGCCGCCAATGGCACCGCTGTCTGCTGCGACGGCGCGATATTGCAAGCCGAATCGGTCAAAGATTTGGCGGTAGGCCTGCGCCATGACTTGGTAGCTATCTTTGGCTGCCGTTGGGTTGCGGTCAAAGCTGTAAGCATCTTTCATGGTGAATTCGCGCCCACGCATCAAGCCAAAGCGGGGACGGCGTTCATCACGGAATTTGGTTTGAATTTGGTAGAAGTTTTTGGGCAACTGTTTGTAGCTGCGCAACTCTTGACGGGCAATGTCTGTTACCACTTCTTCGCTGGTGGGTTGCACCACAAAGTCGCGACCATGGCGGTCTTTGATGCGCAACAACTCAGGCCCCATCTTCTCGAAGCGTCCGGTTTCCTGCCATAGCTCTGAGGGTTGGACCACAGGCATGCTGAGTTCGACCGCACCTGCACGGTTCATTTCGTCGCGCACGATCGCTTCGACCTTGCGAATCACCCGCAAACCCATCGGCATGTAGTTGTAGATGCCTGCACCCAGTTTTTTGATCAGGCCCGCACGCATCATGAGTTTGTGACTCACCACTTCGGCATCAGCAGGGGCTTCTTTGAGGGTGGAGATGAGGAACTGGGAAGCTTTCATGGCGGCACAAATAAATACGGAATGTCAGAGGGAAATCAGGGTGAGTCCTGAGGTGCGCACAGCAGCTCTGTGCATAATGGACTCAGTTTAAAAAATTTGAGGTTTGATTATGCTTGACCGAGAAGGGTT
>CANFYL010000016.1 GCA_947451285.1 Comamonadaceae bacterium | reverse complement strand
TTTCTTTTTGATCGCCTCTGCCGTGGGCTCGCCAATCAACATGCCGTAGTTGCGACGGATGTAGTTGATGATGGCTTCGTCAAACTTGTCGCCGCCCACGCGCACGCTGCCTTTGTAGACCATGCCGCCGAGAGAAATCACGCCCACTTCGGTGGTGCCACCACCAATGTCGACCACCATCGAACCCGAAGCATCCGACACGGGCAAGCCCGCGCCAATGGCGGCAGCCATCGGCTCTTCAATCAAATACACCTCCGAAGCACCGGCCCCCAAGGCCGATTCACGAATGGCGCGACGCTCCACCTGGGTCGAGCCACAAGGCACGCAAATGATGATGCGCGGGCTGGGCTTCAACACCGAGCGGGGGTGCACCATCTTGATGAACTGCTTGAGCATTTGCTCGGTCACCGTGAAGTCGGCGATCACGCCGTCTTTCATGGGGCGAATTGCCTCAATGTTGCCGGGCACTTTGCCCAACATCGCCTTGGCCTCGTGGCCCACGGCTTGGATGGTTTTTTTGCCTTGTGGGCCGCCTTCGTGGCGAATGGACACCACCGAGGGCTCGTCCAACACAATGCCTTTGTCGCGCACGTAAATCAGGGTGTTGGCGGTACCCAAGTCAATCGCCAAGTCGGTGGAAAAGTACCGACGGAAAGATCCAAACATCACTGTCCTCTCAGGCGACACGCAGCTGGCGCATCACCACGTTGTTCGTGGTGCCCGCGAGCGCGGACACAAAGGCGAGATAATACCGCATCCCCCATAAAACACGGGTTTTCTCGGGCTGACGCGTCCCTTTGGGGCCTGCGTCTGCTTTGACCACAAACCTTGATTTCATACGTATGTCCCTGAACGACCAAGACATCAGCCGCATTGCCAACTTGGCCCGGCTTGAGCTCCAGCCCGACGAGCAACAGCGCATGCTGGGCAAGATCAATGATTTTTTCAGCATCGTCGAGCAAATCCGTGCCGTCGACACCACCGGCGTGGTGCCCATGGCCCACCCGGTGGATGCCATGGCCGCATCGGCGGGCATTCACCTGCGCTTGCGCCCTGACGTGGCGAGCGAGCCCAACCAACGCGAGGCCAACCAACGCAGCGCCCCCGCCGTGGAACGCGGTTTGTTCTTGGTTCCCAAAGTGATCGAGTAAGCCATGTCCGAGTTGCACACCCTGAGCGTGGCAGCGCTCGCCGAGCGCTTGCGCAGCAAACAAGTCAGTGCCGTCGAGGTGGCGGCCCGCTTTTTGGCGCGCACTGGCGGCAACCCCCACAACGCGTTTTTGGACATTGACAGCGAAGTCACCCTCGCCCAAGCCCGCGCCAGCGACGCCAAACTGGCGAACGGCACCGCCGGGCCGCTCGAAGGCGTGCCCGTGGCCCACAAAGACGTGTTTGTGACCCGCGACTTCGCCACCACGGCGGGCTCCAAAATGTTGAGCGGCTACCGCTCGCCCTTTGACGCCACCGTGGTGCAGCGTTTGCGCAACGCTGGCATGGTCACTCTGGGCAAACTCAACTGCGACGAGTTCGCCATGGGATCGAGCAACGAAAACTCGGCCTACGGCGCAGTCACCAACCCGTGGGACGCCACACGCGTGCCCGGCGGCTCATCGGGCGGCAGCGCCGCTGCGGTGGCCGCAGGCCTGACCCCGGCGGCCACCGGCACCGACACCGGCGGCTCCATCCGCCAGCCCGCTGCGTTTTGCGGCATCACCGGCATCAAGCCCACCTATGGCCGCGCCTCGCGTTACGGCATGATTGCCTACGCCTCCAGCCTCGACCAAGCCGGCCCTATGGCCCGCAGCGCCGAAGACTGCGCCTTGCTGTTGAGCGCCATGTGCGGCCCCGACCTGGACCGTGACGCCACCTCGCTCGATGTGCCTGCCGAGAACTTCTCGGCCAAGTTAGGCGACAGCTTGGCTGGCGTGCGTGTGGGCATTCCCAAAGAATTTTTCGGCGACGGCTTAGCCAGTGATGTGCGCAGCGCCATTGATGCTGCACTCAGCCAACTGCAAGCCCTCGGTGCCAAGCCGGTGCCCATCAGCTTGCCGCGTACCGAGTTGTCCATTCCCGTGTACTACATCATTGCGCCGGCCGAAGCCAGCTCCAACCTGAGTCGCTTTGACGGCGTGAAGTTTGGCCACCGCACCCAGGACTACAACGACTTGGTGAGCATGTACAAAAAAACCCGCGCCGAGGGTTTTGGCGAAGAGGTCAAACGCCGCATCATGACGGGCGCCTATGTGCTCTCACACGGCTACTACGACGCCTACTACCTGCAAGCCCAAAAAATTCGCCGCATGATTGCCGACGATTTCCAACGTGCCTTTGCCGAGTGCGACGTGATCGCCGGGCCCGTGGCCCCCACTGTGGCCTGGACCCTGGGCCACAACGCCAACGATCCGCTGGCCGACTACCTGGCCGACATCTTCACCCTGCCCGCGTCGCTGGCGGGCCTGCCGGGCATGAGCTTGCCGGTGGGGTTTGGCCAAGCCGGCATGCCCGTCGGCATGCAACTGATTGGCAACTACCTGCAAGAAACCCAGCTGCTCAACGTGGCGCACCAGTACCAGCTGAACACCCATTTCCACCTCCAACAACCAGCGGGGGTTTAAGACTTATGAGCAAACTTGTCCAAGGCTATGAAGTCGTGATCGGCTTCGAGACACACGCCCAACTCTCCACTCAGAGCAAAATTTTCAGCCGCGCCCCCACTGCCTTTGGTGCCGAACCCAACACCCAGGCTTGCGCCGTGGACATGGCACTGCCCGGCACCTTGCCCGTGATGAACGTGGGTGCCGTGGAGCGCGCCATTGAGTTTGGCTTGGCCGTCAACTCACACATTGCGGAACGCAGCATCTTTGCGCGCAAAAACTATTTCTACCCCGACCTGCCCAAGGGCTACCAAATCAGCCAATTTGAAATCCCTGTGGTGCAAGGCGGCGAGGTGTCGTTCTTCTTGGAAGAGGGCAAAGACACCGTGCACAAAACAGTCCGCCTGGTGCGTGCACATCTGGAAGAAGACGCGGGTAAATCGCTGCACGAAGATTTCATTGGGCAAAGCGGCATCGACTTGAACCGTGCCGGCACACCGCTGTTGGAAATCGTCACCGAGCCCGACATGCGCAGCAGCGACGAAGCCGTGGCCTACGCCAAAGAGCTGCACAAGATCGTCACCTGGATTGGCATTTGCGACGGCAACATGCAAGAAGGCTCCTTCCGTTGCGATGCCAACGTGTCGGTGCGCAAACCCGGTGGCGAATTGGGCACACGCCGCGAAATCAAAAACTTGAACAGCTTCAAGTTCATGCAGCAAGCCATCGACTTCGAAGTGCGCTGGCAAATTGACCAACTGGAAGACGGCCACGCAATCGAACAAGCCACCGTGCTGTTCGACCCCGACACGGGCGAAACCCGCGCCATGCGCACCAAAGAAGACGCTGCCGACTACCGCTACTTCCCCGACCCCGACCTGCCCCCACTGGTGATTGGTCGCGACTGGGTCGAGCGCGTGAAAGCCGAGATGGCCGAACTGCCCCGCGTGATGGCCGAGCGCTTTGTCACGCAATACGGCTTGCCCGATTACGACGCCACCTTGCTGACACAAAGCAAAGCCGCTGCGGCTTACTTTGAAGCCACCTCGCAAGCCTGTGGCCAGCCCAAACTGGCCAGCAACTGGATCATGGGCGAAGTGTCACGCCGACTGAACACCGGTGACGTGACCTTTGACAACCTGCCTGTGAGCAGCGCCCAGCTGGCCGCGCTGATCACGCGCATCACCGACAACACCATCAGCAACAACGCCGCCAAACAGGTCTTTGATGCCTTGTGGTCTGAAGGTGGCGAAGGTGGGCATGACGCAGCGGCTGATGCTGCCCGTGTGGACGCGATCATTGAAGCCAAAGGCCTCAAGCAGATGAACGACAGCGGCGAGCTGGAAAAAATCATCGACGACGTGCTGGCCGCCAACCCCAAGAACGTGCAAGAGTTCAAGGCCGGCAACGCCAAAGCACTCAATGGCTTGGTCGGTCAAATCATGAAAGCCAGCAAGGGCAAGGCCAACCCCGGGCAGGTCAACGCGCTACTCAACAAGAAACTCGCCTAACGCAACACCCAAGTCCCAGGACAAGCTGTCGGTTGTGGCGATGGCGAGTGCATTGAACTTGGTCGTTGGCATCAACCACCGCAGTGGTAGTTACTGCGGCGTATGCACTGATTCAGCGCACCCCATAGCGGTCCCGATACGCCTGCGTGCGTGCCAAGTGCTCCCCCATGGCGTTGCCGGGTTGGGCACTCAAGTAAGCCAACAAGTCATTCAGCTCGGCAATGGCACACACCTGCAAGCCCACTTGTTCACGCACATACTGCACCGCGCTGTAGGGCACGTCTTGAATGGAACCATCGGCTTGTTGCTCGGTGGCCATTTCTTGGCGATCCAAGGCGATCACCACCGCATGGGGCGTGGCGCCAGCGGCCTTGATCAAGGCAATCGACTCACGCGCCGCAGTGCCTGCGCTCATCACGTCATCCACGATCAACACACGGCCTTTGAGCGGCGCACCCACCAAGCTGCCGCCTTCGCCGTGGTCTTTGGCTTCTTTGCGGTTGTAGGCAAACGGCACGTTGCGCCCCAAACGGGCCAACTCAATCGCCACCGCCGCACCCAGCGGAATGCCCTTGTAGGCGGGGCCAAAAATCATGTCGAACGCGATGCCACTTTGCACCAAGCGCTGCGCGTAAAAGCTGGCCAACTTGCCTAACTTGGCCCCATCGTCAAACAAGCCGGCATTGAAAAAGTAAGGCGACATGCGCCCGGCCTTGGTTTTGAACTCCCCGAACTTGAGCACCCCGCAATCCAGCGAGAATTGCACAAATTCTTGCGCCAACGCGTCGTTGGCGGCCACACCTTCTGTCATGGGAAATTCCTTGTTCAAACTGACCAGCCTCAACCTCAATGGCATACGTTCTGCCGCCCGCAAGGGCGTTGAAGCTTGGCTCGATAAAGCCAAGCCAGATTGTATTTGCGTGCAAGAAATTAAAGCCCAAGCCGCCGATGTACAAGGCCAGTTCGACAACTTGGCCGGCTTGAACGGCCACTTTCAGTACGCCGAAAAAAAGGGCTACTCAGGCGTGGGCATCTACACCCGCCACGAACCCAGCGACGTGGTGGTGGGCTTTGATGGCGGCGAGTTCGATGCCGAGGGACGCTACGTTGAGTTGCGCTTTGACACACCTGCGCGCAAGCTGTCCCTCATCAGCAGCTACTTTCCCAGCGGCTCATCGGGCCCAGAACGCCAAGAAGCCAAATACCGTTTTTTGGCTGCGCTGTACCCGCACCTGACTGCGCTCAAAGCCGAGCGCGAATTTGTGCTGTGCGGTGACGTGAACATTGCCCACCAACAAGCCGACCTGAAAAACTGGCGCGGCAACCAAAAAAACAGTGGCTTCTTGCCCGAAGAGCGCGCCTGGATGACCCAGCTCACCACCGACGCCGGTGTGGTCGACGTGTACCGCCAACTGCACCCCGACACCACCGACGCTTGCTACACCTGGTGGAGCAACCGCGGTCAGGCCTATGCCAACAACGTGGGATGGCGTTTGGACTACCACTTGGCAACACCCCGCCTCGCGAGCAAAGCGCGGCAAGCGCACATCTACAAGGATGAAAAGTTCTCTGACCACGCACCCATCACCATCACCTACGAAGGCTTGCTGTCATGAGCACGCCACACCACGCGCATTGGGCGCGTGATGGTATGCCGGTGGGCGGTGCCGCGTGAGCGCCGCCAGCCGCCACACGGAGCGCATCGCCATTGTGGGTGCGGGCCCGGCAGGACTCATGGCCGCCGAGGTCCTCAGCGCCGCAGGCCTGGAGGTGCATGTGTATGACGCGATGCCCTCCGTCGGGCGCAAGTTTTTGCTGGCGGGTTTGGGGGGCCTCAACCTCACCCATGCCGAGCCATTTGAAAAATTTGTCACCCGCTATGGTGAACGCACTGCGGGCTGCATGCCGTGGCTGCAAGCTTTCGGCCCGCAAACCGTTCGCGATTGGGTCCAGGGTTTGGGGCTGGACACTTTTGTAGGGACCTCGCAGCGCGTCTTTCCCACCGACATGAAAGCCGCGCCTTTGTTACGCGCTTGGCTGCGCCGCTTGCGCCACCCTGCGCTGGGCACACCCGTCACCTTTCACATGCGCCACCGCTGGCTTGGCCAGTTGCACAGCAACGGCTTTGAACCATCGCCAACACCCGTAGACACGGCGTCTGCCCACCCATTCACCTTGACGTTCGACACCCCACACGGCCCTCACACTGCGCATGCAGACGCTGTGCTTTTGGCCTTGGGTGGTGGCAGTTGGGCGCGCTTGGGCTCAGACGGTGCTTGGCAAACTTGGCTGCCCCCACAGGGCATTGACGTGGCGCCGCTGCGCCCATCCAATTGCGGCTTCGACGTCCAAGTGAATGGCCGTTTGGGTTGGAGCGAGCACTTTGCCAGCCGCTTCGCGGGTGAGGCCTTCAAATCGGTACAACTCTCGTTCACCGACTCGCAGGGGCGCGCATTCAAACGCAAAGGCGAGTTTGTGGCGACACAGACCGGCATTGAAGGGAGCTTGGTCTATGCCGCGTCTGCTTTGCTTCGTGACGACATTGAGCGCACAGGCCATGCCACCTTGCACCTGAACTTGCGACCTGAATGGAGCGCTGAACGCGTGCTGGCCGAGGTGTCGCACCCGCGCGGCTCCAAATCGCTGTCGAGCCACCTCAAAAGCCGTTTGAACCTCAACAATGTGCAACTGGGGCTGTTGCATGAAGTGCTCAGCAAAGAAGCCATGCACAGCCCCATCGAATTGGCCCACACCCTTCAACACCTGCCCATCTCCGTCTGCGCCACGCGACCCTTGGACGAAGCCATCAGCAGCGCAGGGGGCGTGCGCTTGGAAGCGCTCGGCCCAGACTTGATGGCGCGCGTTCAACCCGGCCTGTTCCTGGCAGGCGAAATGCTCGACTGGGAAGCCCCCACGGGTGGCTACTTGCTCACCGCTTGCTTGGCCAGTGGTCACGTGGCTGCGCGGGGCTTGTTGGCCTATGTCCATGCGCGCCCGGGCACACGCGCTGACGCGAGCCCACTATGATTCACACCTTCTCTCCAGCGCCCTTGCTCTAGCCATGTTTCGTACCCTGCTCAAATCCAAAATTCACCGTGTTGTCACCACCCAATGTGAGCTGCATTACGAAGGCTCGTGCGCCATCGACGAAAACCTGCTGGACGCCGCCAACATTTGCGAGAACGAGCAAGTCCACATCTGGAACATCAATAACGGCGAACGCTTCATCACCTACGCCATCAAAGGCGAGCGTGGCTCTGGGCTCATTTCGGTCAACGGTTCTGCCGCACGCCGTGCCAGCGTGGGTGACTTGTTGATCATTGCGTCATTCGCGCAGGTGCATGAGACCGAAGTGGCCACGCATGAACCACAGCTGGTGTTTGTGGACGAGAAGAACCAGCAAGTGGGCTTGCGCCACCATGTGCCGACGCAAGCTGCGCCGGGGCATGGGACTGATGGGTGTTGACCTCGAATTTAAATACGTAAAGGATCGCTAGGCTGCCGGTCACCGCTTTGTTGGCGCGCGTCTTTACATTTTTTCCATTCGGCTAGCCTTCAACGTCATCAAACTGCGTCAATCCATGCAGGGACTCAAGTCTGACCCGCATGGTGCGACACATGCTCAACAATGTGCTTGGGCGTTGTGACCCAAATTAAGTTTTTGTCTCGGGCCTGGGCAATGTGTTGCAAGGCTCTTCGCAAATGCCTCAACCGGTAAGGTTGTCCAACAATGTAAGGATGCAAGGCAATGCCCATCACCAGCGGTTGGTGTTGTGACTGTTCGAGCATCTCGTCAAACTGGTCCACGATCATTTGTGCAAAATCTTTGCCGTCCATTTGTCTGGCCACGATCATCGGAATGTCATTGATCTCTTGCGGGTAGGGAACAGACCATAAGGTTTGACCGCTGCGGGTTTGCATAGGCACGGGTTGGTCGTCGTGGCACCAATTCAAGGTGTACGCATAGCCTGTTTCGGCCAGCAGATCTGGCGTTAGTTTGCTTTCACTGATCCAGGGCGACAGCCAACCTGACGTGGCTTGTCCGCTTTCTTGCTGAATGCGGTGTTTGCACATCTTCAACAAGCCCGTTTCATCGGCCTCGCTCCAACCGCCTTGTCGTTCCGCATTGCTGTGGCCATGGCCAACCAACTCATCGCCGCGATCCACGCAGGCTTGTATCAGTTCAGGGCAGTGGTCATACAGCGCCGTGTTGATCAATGCAGCAGACGGCAATTGAAGTTGATCAAACAGGTCGAGGCAACGCCAAGCACCCACGCGGTTGCCATATTCGCGCCAGCTGAAATTCAGCACATCGGGCTGAGGCGATGCCGGGCCAATCATCGCGCCTGCTCCTTCACCAAATGCAAAGTGCTCCAAGTTCAAGGCCAAGTAAACGGCCAAGCCTGTTTGATTAGGCCATCGGTAGGTCGGCCTGCGGTGGATGGCACTGTAAGGAAAGCGGCCGTGATCCGTCAGCTTGCCGAGAAACATGGGGGTTGAGGAAGACACAGACTTTGTCCTTTGCGGTTGACATTTCAGGGTTGGTATGGGCCACGCCGAATTCACGGTTGTGGTGCTTGGCCCTGCAATTGCAGGGGTTGTATGCATCCAAATGGTTTTCCAGCGCACCACTTAGGCGCGCCACACAGGTGAACTGAACGCGTCAGATGCACACAGTTAGCGCGAAAGGCGTTGCAAATAGTGTTCCAGATGAAGCATGTGAATTTGGCATGGAAACTGCTCATCGCTGACCTGGTTCTTACTCTCGTTTTTTAGAACCACTTCAACCTTGGGTATCAAAGGAGTTTTCATGAAGCGTCGCCAAATTCTTGCCGCAGCTGGTGCAGCTGTTCTTTCTTCGCCAGGCATTGTCCGATCCCAAAGTGCCAATTGGCCCAGCAAGGCACCCATCCGATTGATTGCCCAATTTCCCCCTGGCGGACTGGTCGATACCGTCTCTCGGCTGATGGCGCCGCATTTGTCTCAGGCCCTGGGACAAACTGTCATCGTTGAAAACAAAGCCGGTGCCGGGGGTTTGATTGGTACAGATTACGTGTCCAAGCAAGCAGCGGATGGCTATTGCTTGTTGGTCAGCCATGCGTCGGTGCACATCTACGCCACTGCCACACGCAACACCATGCCCTTTGATCCAGTCGGCGATTTTTCTCATTTGGCCATGCTGGTTGAGGCCCCCATGGTGATCTTGGTGCGCGCGCAATCGCCCTACAAAACCCTTGCACAGTATCTGGAGGCTGCCAAAACAAAACCCGTGCGCTATGGCACCTCAGGCATCGGTTCAGCCAACCATTTGTATGGTGAGCTCCTGAAAATCGAGGGCCCAGCGCCAGAGCATGACCACGTGCCTTACCAAGGCAGCGCGCCGGCCATGCAAGATTTGCTCAGCGGTCAGATCGACAGCCTGTTTGACCCCATCACCACCAACGTCGCGCAGCTCAAATCAGGCTCCTTGAGGGCCTTGGCGGTGTCCACACCCCAGCGCTTGCCAGCGCTGCCAAACATCCCCACTTTTGCAGAAGCCGGTTTCCCATCGATGACGGGTTCTCAATGGCTTGGCTTGTCTGCACCCAAAAACTTGCCGGCGCCGATTGCGCAAAAACTCTCATCGCTGATGCCAGAAATTTTGGCCAAACCTGACATCATGGCGCGCTTGGAAGAGCTGCAAACCTTGCCCCGCAAAACACCTGTGGTTGGCGATGAGTTTGTGAAGGTCATTCAGTCACAAATCAACACTTGGACCAAAGTAGCCAAGCGCGCCAAAGTTGAGGTCATTGTTTGACGCGGGCAGCCAATACCGAGGTTGACTTTGAACAACTCACGGCCTACCAGCGCTACAAGCTGATGGCCAGCTTGATCGTGCCTAGGCCGATCGCGCTGGTGACTTCTTTGGGGCCAACGGGCGTTGCCAATGCGGCGCCTTTTTCCATGTTCAACATGTTGGGGGAAGACCCCCCCATCTTGATGATCAGCATCAACAAGCACACGGATGGACAGTTGAAAGACACAGCGGCCAACATCTTGCAAACGTCGGAGTTTGTCGTGCATCTGACGGACGAACCGATGGTGGAAAAAATGCACGCCTGTGGCGAAGCCTTTCCCTCGCATGTCAGTGAGTTGACTGCCGTCGGACTCACCGCTGTTCCTTCACACTGTGTTCGCCCGCCAAGAATTCAAGAAGCGCCCGTCGCTTTTGAGTGTGTGCTGCATGAAACCCTCGAAACGCCAAGTCGATATATTTTTATTGGTGAAATCAAATGGCTCTCTGCCCGAGACGGTTTGATTGACACCCAGCATTGGCGTGTGAACCTGCGGGATTACTCACCCGTCGCTCGCTTTGGCGCTAGCTTTTACATACGCTCTTCAGATCGATTTTCGATTGGCCCAGACGCCGTGCAGCCGGCAGACAAGCAGATTGATTCTCTCTAGTGGCACGTCATCACGCGCGGAGCATGGCTTATTTCTAGATACCTCCTCATCAACCCCAACACGAGCATTGACACCACACAGCGGCTCTACGCCCACATGGCGCCGCTGCTCGCACCGGGCATGGTGCTCGATATCCAAACAGCCACCACTGGCGCCTCCTACATTGCCTGCGAAGCCAGTCATGCAGTGGCCAGCGCGCACGTGCTGGAACTGTGGGCCGACTATGTGTGCCACAAAAACCTCGCCCTCAACGGTGTGTTGATCGGTTGTTTTGGCGATCCAGGTTTATTTGCCCTGCGTGAATCGAGCGCCTGTGCAGTCACCGGTCTGGCTGAAGCATCTTTCATTCAAGCCGCACAGTTTGGATCGTTTTCTGTGGTCACCGGCGGGGCTCGCTGGAAACCCATGCTCGAGCGCCTGGCGATGGGTTTGGGTTTTGCCGCGCACTTGCAACACATCGAAACTGTGACGCCCAGCGGCGCAGAGCTACAAGCCAACCCCCAAATGGCCATGGCATGTTTAACCCGTGCCTGCAAGGCTGCAGCTTTGCCAGGCGTTCAATCCATCATCTTGGGCGGGGCCGGCTTGGCTGGGTATGCGCCCCTGATTCAACCCTCTATTTCCGTGCCTTTGATTGACAGCGCGCACGCTGGGCTCAGCGCATTGATCAGTCGGTCGGTACCGCATGCGATACGCGATACCGATGGCTTCGTGGCGCCATGGACCCACGTCTGTGAACCCATGCAACAGCTCAGGCGCTAAAACTGGCATCGCTGCGCTGCGAGTGACGGCCATCCTTCGCTCCGTGACGCCTACGTGTTGTGCAGCGAACTGGGGCATGGCAGGACGACCAGCCGTCATGGTCGTGTTGAAAAATTCATAGGCGTTCACTGCCTCAGCGCTTCGTATTCATTTCAAGCATTCGATGCTTCATGCGCCATGTGTGATTCACAGTTTTGCCGATGTACGATATTTGACCGCTGATATGCCAACCAAACTTTCCTCCATGCTGCATTACGAAACCATTCCCGTCACCCCGTTCCAACAAAACTGCTCCCTCGTCTGGTGCGACCAAACCATGAAGGCAGCGGTCATCGACCCGGGTGGTGATTTGGAAGTGCTGCTGGCGGCCGTGAAATCCTTGGGGCTCACGCTGGAACAAATTTGGATCACCCATGCACACATCGACCATGCGGGCGGCACCGCCGAGTTGGCCGAGCGCTTGAAGTTGCCCATCGTCGGCCCACATGAGGGCGATCAGTTTTGGATCGATGGTTTGGCGCAAGCCGCTGCGAGTTATGGTTTTCCGCCATCACGCGCGTTCACGCCCACGCGTTGGTTGCATGACGGCGACACCGTCACCCTGGGTACGCATACCTTACAGGTGCGCCACTGCCCGGGACACACGCCGGGGCACGTGGTGTTTTATTCGCCAGACATCAAACGTGCGTTTGTGGGTGACGTGCTGTTTGCGGGCAGCATTGGCCGCACCGACTTTCCACGGGGCAACCACCAAGATTTGATTGACAGCATCACCCAGCGTTTGTGGCCTATGGGTGACGACACGGTGTTCATTCCTGGGCACGGGCCAGAGAGCACCTTTGGGCGAGAGCGGGTGAGCAACCCCTATGTGGGTGGTACTTGATCTATCGCGCCACCACCCGCAGGTGGCGCTGAACGGTCCTCATACGGATCGCATCACTTAGGCCCAGGCCCTTTGGGTGAAGTCGCTTTTTTAAGTTTGGGCGATTTCTCTTTCTTTGGCCCAGGTGGCGTGGGTCCGCCACAAGTATCTGGTTTGCCTGGCCCACCCTTTTTTCCTGTGATGGTCATCGTCCAATCGGTCACCTCTCCAGAGGTGCTCAGAATGGGCTGAATGTTGAACATACAGTCTGTGCCCAACAAAGCATAGTTGGTGAGGCCTGCGCTCACATACCAACCAGGGAGTAAGACGCTGACCAGTTCATCGGACTTGTCAGCCGGTATCGAGACGACCTCTTCTTGCAACAAAATGCTGCCGTCCGAATTGATGTGTGCGGTACCCACGTTGTCGATCGATCGATCCGAGCCTGATTTTGCAAATTTGCAAGTCCATAAGGTTTTTCCATCGCATGGGGTTTGCGGTTTCGGAATGTCGCCGACCACGCCACCTCGTTGGTCAATGCGCGTGAAATCCACCACTGCGTTGGTTGAGAGCGCATCGCTCATGCACATGGCGGCGAGCCATATGCCGACCAGAAGCCTCGAAAAGTAATATTTAAATGTCATATCAAACTCCAAAAAAGAGTACTTTAATAGACGCAATAGGTCATGGCAAGTGCTTGTCCACTCAGCGCAATACCATCCCCGTCTTTGATGCTGACGGTCCAGGTGTTGTCGACGTTTGTGCTGGCACTTCTGACGACCACGCTGTTGCTCTGCTGCACATCGGTCAAGGGAAACAAATAAATCGCCGTCTGCGCCCCAGCACCGACACAACTTGGCTTGTCAACAAGGGTGCCATCACTCACAAAATATGACGACATGGCCACCAAAGCGCCCATGCGTGACACGAAATCTGCATACACACCACCTTGGCAAATCAGGGCCGTGCCTGAAGCACTCATGGCCAAGGCACCCACCGTGGCGCATGAAGCGCCTGCGGTCGCCACTGGCAGGCCGCCGGTTGCTGTCCAGTTCGAGCCGTTGCAACGTGCCGGTAAAAAAGTTGTACCACTGCTCAGCCAAGCAAAGGCCCCGGCGGCTGCAGCCGTGCAAGAACCACCGGCTGTGGTGGGCAGCACCACCGTGGCACCGCTGGCATCGACCAGGCCGCTCGCCGTGAAGGTGCCGGAGGCATTGAGTGTTCCGGTTGCGTTGAGCGTGCCAGAGGCGTTGACAGCGCCTGAAAACGTCAGGTTGCGGCCGTCTTGTTGTCGTGCAAAAGAACTGTAAAACGCGTCACTCAGCACGTTAACCGAGCACAAAATGCCCACAGGCGCCGCACCATTCACGCGCACAGGGTTGGGCAAGGCACCCGCGCCGGTTGCGATCAAGGCGCCGCGGATGGTGGCCCCGTTGTCATCCAACACACTGCGGCCACCTCGTCCGGCCATCGACTGCATGGCCACGGTGACCAAATCGTCCCGGTAGGCACCGCGCCAGCGCAAGGGCGCATTCAAACAGGCGGTGGCGCGAAGCTCGGTGGCGCCTGCGGCGTTGGTGATGCGCTGAATGTCAAACTGCAAGGCTTGCCGTGTGGGCGATAGCGGCGCAAAAGTCTGCGGCAGCATGGGGCTGTTGTTGAGGGTGTTCAAGGCTTGCAGTTCAGCCAAGGTGGGGCGCAGCGCATTGGCCACACCCGACACAGAAGCAGACGCGGCCACGAGTGCAGGTGTGTTGGCCAGCATGTAGGTCTCAAGCCCCGCCGCACCGGCCAGCACATAGGCGCCCGTGGCAGCGGCCACGCCATCGTCCATCTCTTGCAAGGCCACCGAGCGGGTGTAGATGGCCATCAAGCCCACCAGCATGAGCGTGACGGCCAATTCAACCAGCAAATAGCCTTGTTGTGGGCGATGGCGTGCGTGTGCAAGCGTGTTGACCGCCAACTGGCGGCGAACAGGCGCCAATGCCCGGGAATGCACACGCACGCGGAGGGCTCGTCAATTACTGGAAAGTGAAAGCCAAGGCGTTGGTGGTATCACCCGCGACGCAAGTCGTTTGCGCAAGTTGCGAGTTGTATGCACCACCCGCCGCTCGAACAAGAACAGCAGCGTTGGTGCCGGGCGCGATAGTGACTGTCCTTGCTTGCACTTGCAATGCAGCGGCAAGATCAGCACATGCAGCGCCGTTGACCGTCCTGAAGGTCAGGGTGAAAGAGTCACCTGCGGTTGGATTACTCGCCACAGCAAATTCAACGTTAGCACCAGCGGTGCCCAACCTGTGCTGCACAGTGGAGTTCGCGCCATTCACCGTGGGAATCAAGACGTTGGCCCTGTCGCGCAATGCGGTTGCAAGGTTTTCGATCGTCATGCCAACATAGGGCTGCCCTGCACCACCGTTGGATGCTCCGAGGTTGCGAATTTGACTGACCGCATCGGTAATTTCTGCGGCCGTGGGTTGAACCCTGCCGCTGATCAAATAGCTCTGCACGCGAGGCACAGCAAACAAAGCCAAGATGGCCACGATGGTCAACACAATGCCAAGTTCTATGAGGGTGAAGCCTCGCATTTTTTGTTGCCCGGTTTTGCACGGTGCTGTGTCCAGACTGGGCTGGGGGGGGGTGATGTCTGTTGTCATGGTGTGTCCTTTGAGGTTTTTAAACAAGTGAGAGTGCGTCTGACAAGAAAGGGGGTCATTGCATGTAGCTCATGGCGGCTCCTTTCATTTCAAAGCTGACGGCTTGAATCCAGAACGACATGCCACCGGTGCACAACACCCCAAGCAACAGTAAGACCCAGCGCCAGCGGCTGAGGTTTTTGATCAATCGCGGCACCAAGTCAGCCGCCACGTATTCGCTGGTCACTTGGAACGCCACGGCAAAGCCACGGCCTTCTTCCACGTCACGCAAACGCCAAAAAATGTCTTGCGACAACAAGCCCACATCAAACACCTCGCAGCTGGTGCCGCCGGTGTCGGCAATGCGTTGCAAGATTTGCTCGATGCGCCAGCGCAGCCACACAGACACCTGGCTCTCGGTCAAGTTCAACAAGGCCTCTTCCAAGGTGTGCATCACATTGCCGCGCCGCTGGGTGAGGGTGGACAAGGTCATCAAAAACCGCACCGCTGCCACGTCGCGCTGCATGGTGTAGAGCACGATGGTGTGGTCGGCCAGGTGGCGCAGGGGACCCACCCAGTTGTTGAACGACCACGCCAGCCACGACAGGGCCAGTCCCAGCGCAATGGCCGCTGGCGTGGCATAGGTTTTCACGGTTGTGTCCCAAGCCAACATGGCTTTGCCCATCGGGCCCCAGTGGGTCACCGGAATGTCCATGGCTTGCCTGACAGCCTGAACGGCATAACCAGGCAACACGGTGATGGCACCCACTGCCAGGCACAAGGCGAGCAGGCCCACGCCCAAGGTGGTGGTGACGGCCGAGCGCATGCGGTCGACCAAGCGGGCCATCACGGCCAAGTCGCGCAGGGCCGCTGGCACGGCGTCGCTGCCAGCTTGCTGCTGCACTTGCAAAATGGCCACTTCGGCGTCGGGCAAGGTGCCCTCCCAGGCCATGGCCAAGTCGGCCCCGTTGTCAATGAAGCGCTGCGCCCACAGGGTGGACAAAACACCGCGCGGCTTGTCGGTAAAGCGCTGGGCATCGGCTTCAAAAATCGACAGCATTTTGCGGTTGGTGGTGGCCAACAGCGAGGCCATGTCTTCGTAGTACTCGGCGCGTTGCGTGTGAAATTTGGCAACGGCGCGCTTCTCAGCCAAGGTCAATGTGTGACTCATTCGACACCCCCTGATGTGGCCATAGGCGTGGGTGTAGCCGTGGGCGTAGCAGTGGGCGTCACCGTTACACGGGGGCGGCGCGCGGCCACGCGCTTGTGCTCGATCGAGACAAAGCTTTCAAATTGGCGCTCAATTTCTCGGGGGTCGACCTCGCCACAGCTGGCTTTGTAGATGGCCGACTCCATGGCGGTTTTGCCGGTGAAGTCGGGGCTGTCGAACTGGTTGTTCGACAACTCACGCCAATATCGAAAGAGTTGCACATGGTTGCCCGCCAACAAGAGCTCGCACATGTTGTCGTCGGGCTCGACCATTTCGCAGGCGATGGTGCGGCCCGAAAATCCCGTGAGTGCAGGCAAGTCTTTGTTGACGCAATGGGGGCAGCCCTGGGGGTTGCGCAGCCTGAGCTTTTGGCTGTCAAACTGGTAGAGCCGCTCGATGCAGGCCAGGTAAGTGTGGTGCTGGTTCAAGGCTGCCGCGTCAAGCTCAAGGGCCAGGGCGTAGTCGTTGGGCGACAAGGCGCAGTGCGGGCAGTTCTTGGCCAGCAATGCCTGGTAGACGTTCAGGCGCACATTGCCCGGGGTGGCCAGCACGTCCACCGGAATGCCCACTTGCGGGCTGATGAATTTTGAAAAAATACCGAGAGCGCTGGGCGCATGGGTGGTGGTGAAGACCGAGTGGCCCGACTCCAGCACCGCACGCGCAACGCGTGCACCTTCGGGGTCGCGTATTTCGCCCAACATGAACACATCCAGAGCCGAGCGAAACAGTGCGCGCACCCCTGCGGCAAACGACGAGTTTGAACCCTCGCCGGTTTGCACCAGATCACGGATGATGGTTTTTTGGTAGACGCCGGGCATGTCCAACTCGACCGGGTCTTCAAAGGTCACCTTCTTGATGTGGCTGGGCAACATGCACATCAAAATGGCGGTGGTCACCGACTTGCCCGAGCCCACGGTGCCCGCCAAGGTGGTGAGCCCGCCCTTGGTTTGCAGCACCCGATGAAACACATCCAGGTGCCAAGGCAAATACCCCGCACCCTCCAGTGTGCGGACCAAGGCGGATGCACCCAACTTTTGCACGCGCAAGGTGATGACCGGCCCTTTGTCGGTGGCCATGCCTGACCAACGCAAGCGCACTTGCACGTTGTTGGCCAAGTCGACATCGAGTTGGCACTGCTGTTCGATGCGCTGTTGAAAGGTCGCGTCGCTGCCGCCGTCGCCGCGTTGCCAAGCAATGCCCAGCATTTGCACCATGGTGTCGGTGGGCAAGCGCCAGCGCTCGGGCTGCAGATAGCGCCCATCAATTTTGAAGGCCACTTGTGACATGCCCTCGTGGGTGTGCACCGCAAAGTCAATGTCATTGGCTCCTTGGTCAAACGCCCACTGGGTGACGTCAACGAACGATTGCCACAGGGCGCTCTTGCCGCTTTCGCCCTGCGCCCCGCCTGCACCTTGGTGGTTGCCCATGTGGCCTTGGTTGACCGCCATGATGATGGACGATGCGGCGCGCCACACCCCTATGCCCTCGTGGGGCAAGGCCCAGCCGTGCTCGGTGATGATCTCGACAAAGCTGTGAATTTCTTCGGCGCTGAGGGTGGGTGCCACCAGCAAGACCGCGGTTTTGCTGGCTTTGGCAGCCTGAATCACCGCCACCGACACGGACAGGTGCGATGACAGTGCCAGCTTGGCGTTCAAGCAGCCGGCAAAGGGCACGTAGGCCATGTCTTCGACGCGCTCGATGAGCTGTTGGGCCACTCGGTAAGTGCCCACCAGTTCCCAAGCTTGTCTGGCGTGAGCGGCATCGCGTTGCGACACGGTGCTCTCGCCGTTGCCCCCCAGCGTTCGCACCAGCGCAGGCGTGTCGCTTACCCGGTCGCGGGATTGAGGTTTGCTGTGCCGAATGCCAAACATGGGCTGCCTATGGCGAGATCAAAGGCACAGGCGCTGGCTTGTTGCCAAAAGCACCCCGAGCCAGGTCCAACAAACTGGGCGCCATAGGGAGCACAGGCGCGTTGATGTCAGGGGCTGCAGGTGTGTTGCGCGCCGACTCTGGCTTGGTGGCACCCGTGGTAGACGCCCCATACATGGACCAACACGGGCGCACCTCTTGACGGCCTTGTGACCCACTCACCACCAAGCGCGCACACGCGCCTTCAATTGCCACCACTTGAACTGGGCCAGCACGTTGCCCTTTGCGCAAGCCGGTCATCACCGCATCGCCATGACGCAGGTCAACACGCAGATCGGACGACAAGCCATAGACCGACAACACACTCAGCTCCTGCTGAACAGGCGCAACGGTTGCGGGCGCTGCTTGCGCGGACGTGGCTGTTCCTGGTGCTTGAGGGCTTGTGGCAGCGGCACGCTGCAAGATCGATTGGTTCTCAGCTTGCAACAAGGCATCCACTGTCTCGAGGCTGCTTGGCGCAGACTTGGGTTGTGCGATAGCCGAGCACATGGCCAAGCAGCCCAGCATGGCCAAGGCGCGCAGCCCTTCTGAGGGGTCAATCCTTGGCATACATCACGCCTTCCAGTTGCGCCTCGAGGACCGATCCCAACACGCCGCCGCTTGATCCCGCACCTTCTATATAAGTCAAGGACATCGCGCGCCACTGCGCGGCGAGCCCGCGCTCAATCAGGGCATCGATGGTGCGCAAGGGCCCCCGCAAGTTGAGCGGAGCTTCGCTGGGCAGAATGGTGTTGGGGGGCATGGCGATCGACGCGCCACCACTGGTTTGGGGCGGCGTCACTTTGATGGGGGTGAACTTCAACTCAGGCGCCGTCGACAAGGCTGGGGCATAGCGTTGCAACAACGAGATGGTGTCGAGAGCATGCGATTGGCGGTTTGGCAGCTGGTTCACGTTCAGGGGTGGCACATCGCCCGACACAGACCATTCCAAAGCGGCTTGCTTCATCGACACAAACTTGGGTCGATAGCCTTCAGGCGCCGAGGCATGGAGTTGCCTATTGGTGGCAACCTCTGGGCCTTGAGGCGGCTCGTAACTGGCTGTGCAGTTCCAAGTTTGCTTACCTGCCTGCATCGATTTCTCTTGGCACTGCGCAAACTTGAGTCGCCAGTTGTCCCAACGTGCTGGTAATCGGCCCAAGCTGGCGCGCACGGGTGTGAGGGTGTCTGCCCCGGGGTGCGCCCGGCTGACCCCCAAGCCACTCAGGGCTTGGCGCCAGCGCAGCACAGGATCATCCGAGGCTCGTTGCATGGCGGCCATGGCCAGTTCGGCCTCTGCCTTGACGTGGTCAGACCACAATTCCCACGCCGCGTTGGCCAACCAAAGCATGAGCACCAAATAACCAAACTGCATCACGGGCTTGGGGATGCGGATGCGGGCCAACCAGCTGCTTGGAGGCAGAACCAGCAGCACATCTTTGGCCATCACAGGAGCAACCATCAAATTTGCCAATGCACAGGGCTGGGTTTTGACATCGGACATGCCCAGCGCCACATCGGTGAAGACCGTGCTGCTGTTGAATTGGTCTTGTTTGCCAACCAACCAATCGCGTATGAGCACGGGCAGATTGCCGGTTGCATCGGTCAACACTTCGTCAAAGCCATGTGGGCGACCGTTGCGCACCACCGCCACCCACACTTCTGTAGGGCTCAAGGTCAAGGCAAACAGCCCTTCGCTAGAGGTCAGCCGACTGGCCAACAAAGCAGCCGGATACACCTGCTCGGGAATGGCTTGGTGTTTGTCGACCACCACACGACCGTAGGCCACGGTTTGCACCCCGACCATGCAATAGTGGGTGGCGCCTGCGGCACGGGCTCGGTCAAGGGCTGTTTTGGCGCCGCCCGAGATCAAAATTGCCCGCCAATTCAGCCCCAAAACCAAGGTGCGGCTGCCGTTGGCGTTTTGCAGAAACTGCAGTGTGCGCGCAGCAAATCTGTCCTTGAGGCTTTTCGCTGGGACGGATTCGCCCACGTCTTTTTTTGTCCAAAAGCGGCTCAGGGAAAGTGTGGCCATGTCAGATGCTGTCCTCTGCAATGGCGGTGACCAACAACACCATGTGGCGCTTGGACTGGCTGGTGGCATCTGATCCGCCCAAGACAATGGGCGCGTTGTCATCGAGTCGGCGCGAAGCGCCCTCGCTCAAGGCTTCGTCGAGCCCCCCAATCAGGTGTGTCACGCCACTGCGCAACACGGTGCGGGCTGTCAAGTTGGCCTCTTTGATGTTGCGTTGTTGCACCGTGGTGCCTGCTCCGTTGACCTGAACGGTGTAGCCCGTCAGCGTGCCTGATCGGTCAGCCAAGTTGACGCCGATCAAGATTTGTCCATCGTCTTGGGCTTCCGGCGTGACGGTTAAAAACACACCATACTTGTCTTCTTTTTGGGTGACGGTGGGGGCACTGAAGGTGCCCGTCGTCCCCGTGGTTGTGCTGCTGGTGACCGAGGCCACATAGTCAAAGATGGTGGGCAAGCCAATGGTTTGGGCGTTCCCCGACAGGGTGGACACAGGAAAAGTTCTGCGTGTGACCGTCATGCCCATTTCGTGCAGGGCTTGTATGAATCCCGATGACCCCGCATAGCTGCCCATGGTCGAGGAACTCAAGGTTGCCTGGCCCGCGTTGTCTTTGGCCAAACTGGCGGGTGACACCCACTTGGCGTTGGCGCCGCTGGTTTTGGTGAACAAGACGTTCCAGTTAATCGCTGTTTCGCGCCCTTGCGTGTTGGTGACATAGAGCTGCTCAAACACCAAGGTGATGCGTCGCGTCAAGCGCTTGTTTTCAGCGTCGAGGTAGGCTTCTATGCGCGCAATGGCTGCGGGGGTGTCGGTGACGATGACCGATTTGCTGTCTGCATTGATCTCCACACTTCCCGCCATGGTTCCTAGGGCCATGAGCGAGGTTTTCATGCTGCTCAAGGCATCGGTGGCGGTGTTTTCGTAAGTGGTTTTGGATTCGTCTTTGAAGCCCGCTGAGGTGGTGACGGTAGATGGGATTTTTTGCGCCAGCGCTTTGAGGTGCAGCACCCGTGTGTCGAGTCGGTAAATATCGATCGTGCCGTTGTCTCTGACGCGGTGGTTCACGCCCCACGTGGCATCGGCCAAGTCGAGCAAGGTGTTGAGTTCCATCTCGATGGGCGCCACACTCAGCAGCGGGCTTTGAGTTGCCGAAGCGCCAGGCGACCCTCCCGTTGCACCCCCCGCACCACCTCCTGTTGCTGCACCGCCAGCTCTTCGCATAGCAAATTGCGCGGACGGCTGCAAGGCCTCGGGCGCCACATGCACAGGCACCCCCACCAAAGCCATGATGCAGCTGGCCAAACGCTGCAAGGTATAGGTATTTGGGTTGCATTCGGGCGAGATCACCGTCACTTTGGCTTGGCCCAGCACCTCCAGGCCTTCTGCCCCCAGGTTCAAGCGTGTGCGTAAGACGGCAGGTAGCGCAACCTCGCGCGCCAAGGGCACACTCTTACCGGCCAACCATGGCTCGTTCACCTCTTGCTGAGCCAAGGCTTGCGGCGCGTAATTTTTGACCCTCTGCTGCATGTCGCTTTGCTTGCCCAAGGAGGTTTGCGCGACCTGCGCCGTCTCATTTTTGATTTCTCGCAGGGCCACTTGTGTGCCACAGCCCGAGGCGCTGAGCATGAGCACTGTTAGCAGTAAATTCAGCTCTGACGTGTACGTGCGTTGCATGGATGGTGGGTGGGTGCTGTGTTAGTTTTCTGTGCGTGCGCACAGCTCTGAGACAGGAATGACGCGCAAGACCTTGTTGGAATAAAAGCAAGGCTGCACGGGCAACTCCGTCAACAATGTGCTTTTGAGCAATCCCCTCACGGCGGTTTTGAAGTCGGTCATCACCGCATCGTTGCCGCTCACGGGAATGTCGCGATGGACGCCCCAGTGTTCGGGCTCAAACATCCAACCTGAGGCATTTGTCCAGCGCTTTAAAACCTTGCGAAAGTTTTGGTCTGCCAGACTGACCGCGTAGGTTTGCAATGGCAGCTGCGTTACGTTCTGTCTTTGTTGTTGCACTGCTGAAGCCGACGGCTGCGCAAGCGCTGTGTCCACCTCGACTTGTACGGGCACCACGGCTGGCGTGGCTGGAATGGCAAGAGCAAGAGACCCGTCAATGGGTTGATTCACAACAGCGGCCTGGGCAGCTTGCGGCAGTTGCAACTCATCGCCTCGCATGACCCAACGCCCATCCACCAGTTCAGCCACGAACGGCAGTTGAACTTGGCCGGTTTTCACCCACGGGAATACCTTGGCTACTTTGTCTTGGTCAGACTCGGCATACACAGCCAAGAGTTCGCTGAGTTCGCCTGTCGCAATGGCCTTTTTCCATTGCAAGACGAGTTGCGGCAAGTTGTTGAGTTCTGTGTCGTCCTTTGCAAATGACACGCTGGCAAGGCTCAGCGCCAAGCCCATGACCATCACCTCACACCATGGTGGGGCCTCTCGGGTTTTTGTTGACAATCGCTTCAGACCGTCTTTGATGCGTTTCATAGATAGCCATAAATGAATACCAATTAGCTATATTAGTACATATTTTTAGCAATTAATTGTTTAAATCTATTTAATCAACAAAATCTCTAAGTTTGTTGTTTTATGTCCATATGGCAAGTTGGCCATGGCTTGTGATGGGGAATGACGCAAGGTGTATTGCGACGGCGACATGGCATCAGCAAGACGCGCCAAGGCCCCTCAGCGGGCGGCGCCTTGGGTCATTTTTCGGGGGTTACTTGCTGTCTTTGGCGCGCTGGTACAGCGGCAAGACTTTGGGCAAGTTGGCCTGGATTTCGTCAATCCGGGTCGTGCCCGAGGGGTGGGTGCTGAGCCACTGGGGTGGCGCACCTTTGTTGGCGGCACTCATTTTTTGCCAGAGGGTGACGCCAGCACGCGGGTCGTAGCCCGCGCGTGCAGCCAGCTCCATGCCCACCAGGTCCGCCTCGGTTTCGTCGTCTCGGCTGAATTTGAGGTTGATCAGGTTGGCCCCTTGCTTGGCCACAAAGTCGGTCAAGTTGGGGTTGACGCCGAAAAACACCGAGGCCACGGTGCTGCCAATGGTGGCCAGGCCATTGGTGGCGACCGACTTGCCCATGCGCTCGCGGGCGTGCTCGCGCAGAGCGTGGGCAATCTCGTGGCCCATGACCATGGCCACTTCGTCATCCGTCAGCTCCAGTTGCTTCAAGATACCGCTGTAAAAAGCAATCTTGCCGCCGGGCATGCAAAACGCGTTGATCTGGTTGGAGCCAATCAGGTTGACCTCCCACTTCCACTCGCGGGCACGCGGGTTCCATTCGTAGCTGTGGGGAATCAACTCTTTGGCAATGTGGCGCAAACGCAGCACCTGCGGGTGGTCGGCCGGACCCAAGGCGTTTTTGTCTGCGGCCTGCTTGAGCATTTGGCTGTATTGCTGAAACGCCGATTGCTCGACCTCCCCTGCGGGCACCAGCTTGGCAAAGGCCGACTCTTTGCCCACCTCCACGCCCTCGCGCGCCATCAAGGCGGCGCTGGGCAAGCCACACGCCAGGGCGAAACCAAGCATTGAAACAAGACGACGGAGGTGCATGGAGAGTTCTTTGTGCGAAAGCCTGAAAATAAGGGTGATGAACGATACAACAAGTCCTGCCGCCGCGCAGACAGCCTCCCCAAGCCAAGGCTGGGTCGACGCCTGCAAGGTTTACCTAGAGCCTGCATCTTGGCGCATGCTGTTCCTGGGGTTTTCTGCAGGACTGCCTTTGCTGTTGGTGCTGGGCACCTTGAGTTTCAGACTGCGCGAGGCCGGGATTGACCGCAGCACGATTGGCTTTTTGAGCTGGGTGGGCTTGGCCTATGGCTTCAAGTGGGTGTGGTCACCATTGGTGGATCGGCTGCCGCTGCCTCTGCTCACGCGTCGGCTGGGTCGTCGCCGCAGTTGGCTGCTGTTGGCGCAAAGCGTGGTGATGGCCGGGCTGGTGGGCATGGCGCTGCTCGACCCCCAGCAAGCGCTCGAACCCGTGGTGTGGTGCGCCTTGGTGGTGGCCTTTGGCTCGGCCACCCAAGACATTGCGCTGGACGCCTACCGCATTGAATCGGCGGACCTGCAACATCAAGCCGCGTTGGCGGCCACCTACCAAACCGGCTATCGCTTGGCCATGATTTGGGCCGGAGCCGGTGTGTTGTGGGTCGCCGCGCGCGTGGCAGGCACGAACGAAACCGCCTACCAACACGCCGCTTGGCAAACCGCATATTTGGTGATGGCCGCCTCCATGAGCTTGGGGCTGCTCACCGTGCTGCTGTCGCCCGAACCGGCACAACGCGTCACACCTCCTGCTCGCAGTCTGAGAATTTGGCTGCAAGAGGCCTTGGTGGCACCGTTTGCCGACTTCATTGGCCGCTACCGCTGGCAAGCGGCCTTGATCTTGGGGCTGATTGCGGTCTACCGCATCAGCGATGTGGTGATGGGCATCATGGCCAACCCGTTTTACGTGGACATGGGCTACACCAAAGACGAAGTGGCCGCCGTCACCAAAGTATTTGGTGTGGTGATGACGCTGCTGGGCGCCTTCATCGGTGGGGTGCTGTCGATGCGCCTGGGTGTCATGCGGATCTTGATGTTGGGCGCCATTTTGAGCGCCCTCACCAACTTGCTGTTTGCCTGGCTGGCGACCCGCGGCCACGACCTCACAGCACTGATTTGGGTCATCTCGGCCGACAACTTGGCCAGCGGCATTGCGTCGGCTGCGTTCATTGCCTATCTGTCGGGCCTCACCAACGTCAACTACTCGGCCACCCAATACGCCTTGTTCAGCTCCATGATGTTGCTGGCCCCCAAATGGCTGGCGGGTTTCTCTGGCGTGTATGTCGATGCACACGGCTACGAGGCGTTTTTCAACAGCACGGCCCTTCTAGGCGCACCGGTGCTGGTGCTGGTGTGGCTGGCCGCACGCATCTTGCCGGTCGAAGCAACTCCCCCCAAAGACGCATCTTGATTTACCCAGTCTTTACAGACCAGACAAGCAGACCCAGCACAGCCTGGGCATGATGGTTTGACTATGCACACACTGCTCATGATCGAAGACGACCACCGCTTGGCGCACATGGTGGTGGCCTACTTGTCACAATCGGGCTTCGAGGTTCAACACGCAGCCAGCGGGTTGGGAGGCTTGGCCCAACTGCAAGATGCCAAACAAGCCCCAGACATGGTGCTGCTGGATTTGATGCTGCCTGACATCGACGGCCTGGAAGTGTGCCGTCGCATCCGCGCTTTGCCGGGTGCACTGGCGCAAACCCCCGTGTTGATGTTGACCGCCAAGGGCGACCCGATGGACCGCATCGTGGGTTTAGAACTTGGTGCCGACGACTACCTGCCCAAGCCTTTCGAACCGCGTGAATTGCTGGCGCGCATTCGTGCTGTGCTGCGACGCCACCACCTCGGCAACCCCGCACCCACCCCCAACGGGTCCCTGAAGTTTGGCAGCTTGCTGATTGACCGGGACGCGCGCAGCGTGAGCTTGCGCGGACAAGCCCGCGAGCTCACCTCCTACCAATTCGACCTGCTGTGGGTACTGGCCGAACGGGCTGGACGGGTGCTGTCTCGCGAGCAAATCATGGAGGCAGTGCGCGGGCGTGAGCTCGAAGCCTTTGACCGCTCGATCGACGTGCACATGGGCCGTATTCGTTCTGCCATCGAAGACGACGCCAAAGCGCCTAAGCGCATCCTGACCGTGCGCGGCGTGGGCTACGTGTTTGCCAAACAACAAGACTGACGCACCGATGACCCCTCTTGCCTCGCCCAGCCGCTCTTTGCACCTGCCCTTGTACGTGCGCATTTGGTTGGCCGTGGTGTTGGCCGTGGCTTTGCTCACGCTGCTGGCGGGCTGGGTGGCGCGCATGAGCGCCGACCCGCCCTTGCGTGAGGTGGTGGTGCGCAACGCGGCCGGTGAAGTGGTGGGCCAAGGTCGCCGGCCTTTGCATCCGCATGAAGGCGCTGGTGGAGAAGGCCTGGCCATGCACCCGCCCACCGAGGGCGTTGCGGACCCTGCACACATGCCCGGGCCACCGCCCGGTCACTTTGGCACCGGGCCCGAATTCATGGTGCGCATGCAAGACGGCGAGATGATGCACATCCACTTGCCACGCCCTGCGCGTTCGTTTTGGTCGCGCCCACCCTTTGGATTTTTCTGGACCTTGGGACTGGTGGGCTTGGCCGTCGCCTTGGCAACCTACCCCATCGTGCGTCGGCTCACTCGGCGGCTCGAGCAATTGCAAAAAGGGGTGGAGCAGTGGGGCACAGGCAATTTGGCAGCTCGCGTGGCGGTGCACGGGGGCGACGAAGTGGCTTACTTGGCGGAGCGCTTCAACCATGCGGCCGAGCACATCGAGCAACTCGTGACCTCCCACAAATCTTTGCTGGCCAATGCCTCCCACGAGCTGCGCTCCCCGCTCACGCGCATTCGCATGGGTCTTGAGCTGATGGGCGACACGCCCTCACCCGCCATGAAAGAAGAAATTTCGCGCAGCGTGGGTGAACTCGACCAACTGATCGATGAAATTTTGCTGGCCAGCCGACTCGATGCCAAAGAGGCTGACATCGGTACGGTCGAGAACATCGACCTCACAGGCTTGGCCAGCGAAGAGTGCGCGCGCGCCGACGCAGCGCTTGAACTGGGCGATCAGCCCCAAAGTTTGCACGTGCCTGGGGTGCCTAAGCTGCTGCGCCGCATGCTGCGCAATTTGCTGGAGAACGCTCGTCGTTATGGCACGACCGATGTCGAAGTTCAACTCGAATCCCTCGACACGGCTGTCGTGGTCTTGCGTGTGTGCGACCGTGGGCCCGGTGTGCCGCCCGAGTTGCGCGAACGCATCTTCGAACCTTTTTACCGCTTGCCCGGAGCCAGTGAACGCGAAGGCGGCGTGGGCTTGGGGCTGGCCTTGGTGCGCTCCATCGTGCAGCGCCACGGCGGCCAGGTGCGCTGCGAAGACCGCCCAGGCGGGGGCGCCAGCTTCGTGGTGCAACTGCCCAGGGCACCTCACGGTAATCCTCCCCTTTTGCAATGGTCGCAGAAGTAGAAACGTTACGCAGCCATAGCCAACCGCTGCTTAGGTGTGAATCCGCCCAAGGCCATATTAGGACGGTCATGGTTGTAAGACCACATCCACTTCGTTGCAAAGTCTTGCACCTCTGCCAAGTCCGTCCAATAGTACTGTGACAGCCATTCATAGCGCACCGTCCTATTGAACCGTTCAACATAAGCGTTTTGTTGCGGGTTACCAGGTTGAATATATTCAAGCCTGATTCCCCACTCATGAGCCCATGCCTGTATCGCGGCACTGATGTATTCAGGCCCGTTGTCACAACGAATGACTTCGGGCTTGCCCCTCCACGAAATGATTTGCTTGAGTTCCCGAATCACACGCTCCGAGGGCAAGGAGAAGTCAACCTCCATGCCAATGGCCTCGCGGTTGAAATCGTCAATGACATTGAACAATCTAAACGACCTGCCGTCTTCCAACTGGTCATGCATGAAATCCATAGACCACACTTGGTTGATCGCCTGCGGCACCGTCAAGGCCTCTGGCTTTTCACGCACAAGCCGTTTACGTGGCTTGATCCGTAAATTCAGCTCCAACTCCTTGTAAATCCGATACACACGCTTGTGGTTCCATTTGAAGCCCTTGACGTTACGCAGGTACAGATAGCAAAGACCGAAGCCCCAGTTTCGATGGTTGTCGGTCAATCGAATCAACCAATTGGCTACCTCGTCATTCTCAGCGTCACGCTTGCGCTCGTAGCGATAGCAAGATTCGCTGATGCCAAACGCCACGCAGGCGACTCTTA
>CANFYL010000015.1 GCA_947451285.1 Comamonadaceae bacterium | reverse complement strand
TGCCCACGCAATCGCTGCCGGTGTCGCCACCGCCAATCACCACCACATGCTTGCCATCGGCGCGCAACTGGTCTTTCAACTTGTCGCCAGCGTTGACCTTGTTTTGCTGGGGCAAAAACTCCATCGCGAAATGAATGCCGGCCAAGTCGCGGCCAGGCGCTGGCAGGTCGCGCGACTGCTCAGAGCCACCGGTCAAGAGCACCGCATCAAACTCTTTCTTGAGCTGCTCAGGGCTGATGGTCTCGACGGCCCAGTTGGTGACCTTGGAGCCTTTGGGCAACTCACCCACCATCACGCCGGTGCGGATGGTCACGCCTTCGGCTTCGAGCTGTTGGGCACGGCGGTCGATGTGCGACTTTTCCATCTTGAAGTCTGGAATGCCGTAGCGCAACAAACCGCCAATGCGGTCGTTCTTTTCGAACAAGGTCACGTCGTGGCCCACGCGCGCGAGCTGTTGGGCCGCCGCCATGCCTGCGGGGCCAGAGCCCACGACAGCCACTTTTTTGCCCGTCTTGTGCTTGGGGGTCTGGGCGGTGACCCAACCTTCGGCCCAAGCTTTGTCGATGATGGCGTGCTCGATGGACTTGATACCGACCGCGTCGTCGTTGACGTTCAAGGTGCAGGCAGCCTCGCACGGTGCGGGGCAAATGCGGCCGGTGAACTCGGGGAAGTTGTTGGTGCTGTGAAGCACCTCGATGGCGTTTTTCCAATCGCCTTGGTACACCAAGTCGTTGAAATCCGGAATGATGTTGTTGACCGGGCAGCCGTTGTTACAAAACGGCGTGCCGCAATCCATGCAACGCGCGCTTTGATCTTTGGCTTGCTTGTCATCCAAGCCGATGACGAACTCTTTGTAATGCTTCAGGCGCTCAGGCACGGGCTTGTAGCCCTCTTCGATGCGCTCAATTTCCATGAAGCCGGTGACTTTTCCCATGATGTATGTCCTTTTGCTCTTACGTGCTGAATGGCTTATTTGGCAGCCACGGCTTTTTTAGCCTTGGTCGCAGGCGCCTTCGCTTCCTTGGCGGCATGAAGCTCGCCCAGGGCACGCTTGTATTCGTTGGGGAAGACTTTGACGAACTTGCCACGTGACTCGGTCCAGGTGTCAAGCAACGTGCGGGCACGCTTGGAGCCGGTCCAACGGTGGTGGTCTTCGAGCAGCTTTTTGAGCTGCGCCTCGTCGCTTTGGTCACGGTGCCAGATGGCGCGCGGCAAAGCAGCTTCTTGCTCCGCAGCGGTCAGCACTTTGTCCAGAGACACCATGGCGGTGTTGCAGCGCTTGGCGAATTGACCATCTTCGTCGTACACATAGGCCACGCCGCCGCTCATGCCCGCCGCAAAGTTGCGTCCGGTCTTGCCCAGCACAGCCACGGTGCCACCCGTCATGTATTCGCAGCCATGGTCACCCGTGCCTTCGACCACTGCAGTGGCGCCCGACAGACGCACCGCAAAGCGCTCACCGGCCACGCCGCTGAAGAAGGCCTCGCCGCGCGTCGCGCCAATCATCACGGTGTTGCCGACAATGATGTTGTTGACCGCGTCGCCACGGAAGTCGATGCTGGGACGCACCACCACACGACCACCCGACAAGCCTTTGCCGGTGTAGTCGTTGGCGTCACCGATCAGGTACAGCGTGATGCCATGGCACAAGAAAGCGCCAAACGATTGACCACCCGTGCCTTCGAGTTGGATGCGGATGGTGTCGTCAGGCAAGCCTTCAGGATGCACCTTGGTCACGGCACCCGAGAGCATGGCGCCGACCGAGCGATTGACGTTGCGTGCCACGTCCATGAACTGCACTTTTTCTCCACGCTCGATGGCAGGCTTGGACTTCTCGATCAGTTTCTGATCGAGAGCTTTGTCCAAGCCATGGTCTTGCACCGACATGTGCAAGCGCGGCACCTCGGGCCCGACTTGCGGCACAGCCAGCAAACGGCTGAAGTCCAGGCCACTGGCTTTCCAGTGCTCAATGCCTTGGCGCATGTCGAGCAAATCGGCGCGACCAATCATGTCGTCGAACTTGCGGATGCCCAACTGGGCCATGATCTGGCGAACTTCTTCGGCGATGAAGAAGAAGTAATTCACCACATGCTCAGGCTTGCCGGTGAACTTTTTGCGCAACTCAGGGTCTTGCGTGGCCACTCCCACCGGGCAGGTGTTCAAGTGGCACTTGCGCATCATGATGCAGCCTTCGACCACCAGCGGGGCAGTGGCAAAGCCGAACTCATCAGCGCCCAACAAGGCGCCCACCGCCACGTCGCGGCCGGTCTTCATTTGGCCGTCGGCTTGCACACGGATACGACCGCGCAAACCGTTGAGCACCAAGGTTTGTTGGGTTTCGGCCAAACCGATTTCCCACGGGCTGCCTGCGTGCTTGATGGACGACCAAGGCGAGGCGCCCGTGCCGCCGTCGTGCCCGGCGATCACCACGTGGTCGGCCTTGCACTTGGCCACGCCTGCGGCGATGGTGCCCACACCAATTTCAGACACCAACTTCACGCTGATGTCGGCGTGGGGAGCCACGTTTTTGAGGTCGTGGATCAACTGCGCCAAATCTTCGATGGAGTAGATGTCGTGGTGCGGTGGCGGCGAAATCAAGCCCACACCGGGCACGCTGTAGCGCAGCTTGCCGATGTACTCGGACACCTTGGAACCCGGCAACTGACCGCCCTCACCGGGCTTGGCGCCCTGGGCCATCTTGATTTGAATTTGATCCGACGATGTCAGGTACTCAGCTGTCACACCGAAACGGCCCGAAGCCACTTGCTTGATGCGCGAGCGCAAGCTGTCACCCGCTTGCAGCGGCATGTCGACTTCGACCACGTCGTCACCGATCACGCTCTTCAAGGTTTCGCCCAATTGGATGGGGATGCCTTTGAGTTCGTTGCGGTAACGCGCCGGGTCTTCACCGCCTTCGCCGGTGTTGCTTTTGCCGCCGATGCGGTTCATGGCCACAGCCAAGGTGGCATGGGCTTCGGTGCTGATCGAGCCCAGCGACATGGCGCCGGTGGCAAAGCGTTTGACGATCTCGGTGGCGGGTTCGACTTCGTCCACCGAAATGGCTTTGGCTGGGTCAATCTTGAACTCGAACAAGCCACGCAAAGTCAGGTGGCGCTTGTTTTGGTCGTTGATGATCTGGGCGTACTCTTTGTACGTGTTGAAGTTGTTCGAGCGCGTGCTGTGCTGCAACTTGGCAATCGCATCAGGCGTCCACATGTGCTCTTCGCCACGGGCACGCCAAGCGTATTCACCGCCGGTGTCGAGCATGTTGGCCAAGATGGGGCTGTCGCCAAACGCAGCTTTGTGCATGCGAATGGCTTCCTCCGCCATTTCAAAAATACCAATCCCTTCCACCCGCGTGGGTGTTCCGGTGAAGTACTTGTGGACGGTTTCGGTGTTGATGCCGATGGCTTCGAACAGCTGTGCGCCGCAATAGGACATGTAGGTCGACACGCCCATTTTGGACATGATCTTGGACAGCCCTTTGCCAATGGCTTTAACGTAGTTGTAAATCGCTTTGTCGGTCGACAAATCGGCCGGCAAGTCTTTGTGCATGGCCGCCAAGGTTTGCATGGCGAGGTAGGGGTGCACCGCTTCGGCGCCGTAACCGGCCAACACGGCAAAGTGATGGACTTCGCGGGCGCTGCCTGTTTCGACCACCAAGCCTGCGGTGGTGCGCAAGCCTTCGCGCACCAAGTGCTGGTGAATGGCAGACAGTGCCAGCACGGCAGGAATCGCGACCTCGGTGGCGCTCACGCCACGGTCACTGATGATCAGAATGTTGTGGCCACCCTTGATCGCATCCACTGCTTCGGCACACAAGGACGCCAATTTGGCTTCTACACCGTCATGGCCCCAGGCCAGCGGGTAGGCGATGTTGAGGGTGGCGCTCTTGAATTTGCCCTGGGTGTGCTGCGCGATGTCGCGCAACTTGGCCATGTCGGTGAAGTCGAGCACCGGCTGGCTCACTTCCAAGCGCATCGGCGGGTTGACCTGGTTGATGTCGAGCAAGTTGGGCTTGGGGCCGATGAACGACACCAAGGACATGACGATGGCTTCGCGGATCGGGTCGATCGGCGGGTTGGTCACTTGGGCAAACAACTGCTTGAAGTAGTTGTAGAGCGGCTTGTTTTTGCTGGACAACACGGCGAGTGGGCTGTCGTTGCCCATTGAGCCAATGCCCTCTTCGCCGTTGATGGCCATGGGCGCCATCAAAAACTTGATGTCTTCTTGGGTGTAGCCAAAGGCTTGTTGCAAGTCCAGCAATTCAGGACTGGCGTCTTCCAGGCCAGCGCCATGGGTTTCATAGGCGCCCTTGGGCAGCTCTTGGGGACCTTCGCCTGCGACGGGGTGAATCACGTCATCCAAGCGGATGCGCACGTTCTCGATCCACTGCTTGTAAGGCTTGGTGTTGGCCAAGCCCGCCTTGAGCTCTTCGTCGTCGATCATGCGGCCTTGTTCCAGGTCGATCAGGAACATCTTGCCGGGCTGCAAGCGCCACTTACGCACGATCTTGCTTTCGGCCACGGGCAACACGCCCGACTCCGAGCCCATGATCACCATGTCGTCGTCGGTGATGCAGTAGCGCGAGGGACGCAAGCCGTTGCGGTCGAGCGTGGCACCAATCTGGCGACCGTCGGTGAACACAATGGACGCGGGGCCATCCCAGGGCTCCAACATCGCAGCGTGGTATTCGTAAAACGCTTTGCGGCGCTCGTCCATGGTGGTGTGTTGCTCCCAGGGCTCTGGGATCATCATCATCACGGCCTGGCTGATGGGGTAGCCCGACATCGTGAGCAACTCCAAACAGTTGTCAAACGTGGCGGTGTCCGATTGGTCGGCAAAGCTGATGGGGTAGAGCTTTTTCAGGTCGTCGCCCAACACGGGGGAAGACATCACCCCTTCGCGGGCCTTCATCCAGTTGTAGTTGCCCTTGACGGTGTTGATCTCACCGTTGTGCGCCACATAGCGGTACGGGTGGGCCAGCGGCCACTCCGGGAAAGTATTGGTCGAGAAACGCTGGTGCACCAAACCCAGCGCAGAGACGCACCGCTCGTCTTGCAAATCGGTGAAATAGGTGCCCACTTGGTCGGCCAACAACAAGCCCTTGTAGATGACGGTGCGGCTGGACATGCTGGGCACGTAATACTCTTTGCTGTGCTTCAAGTTGAGGCGTTGAATCGCCGCGCTGGCGGTTTTACGGATCACGTACAGCTTGCGCTCTAAGGCGTCTTGCACGATCACGTTGTTGCCGCGGCCGATGAAGATCTGCCGCATGATCGGCTCTTTGGCGCGCACCGTGGGCGACATGGGCATCTCGAGGTTGACCGGCACATCGCGCCAGCCCAACATCACCTGGCCTTCGGCCAACACGGCACGCTCGAGCTCTTGCTCACAGGCCAGACGGGATGCATGCTCTTTGGGCAAGAACACCATGCCCACGCCGTACTCGCCCATGGCTGGCAAGGTCACACCTTGCTTGGCCATTTCTTCGCGGTACAGCGCATCGGGCAGCTGAATCAAAATGCCCGCGCCGTCGCCCATCAAGGCGTCAGCACCCACCGCACCCCGGTGGTCCAAGTTTTCAAGAATCTTGAGGGCCTGACCCACGATCGCATGGCTCTTGACCCCCTTGATGTGGGCCACAAAGCCCACGCCGCAGGCGTCATGTTCGTTGGAGGGGTCGTACAAACCCTGATGTTGCAATTGAGCTTTTTGGGCAGCCGTGGTCATGGCGCATTCCTCTAAATATTCAGCGGGGGTGAGAGGATACCCTAGTGCAGCATCTGTGCCAAGAAAATTAATTGGGGTCAGAACCCAATTAACTCACCCACGAATTAAGCTGCAATTTAATTAGGGACAGGTCAATCACCCTTGGCAAAGGGCCTCCCCGCCTTAGTTTTGCTCAAACGGCGCTCGGTTTGGCCTTGCAAACTGGCCTTGAACGCCTCATCGCCCAGCGCCCAACCACTCAGCGCGGCATCGGTCAATGCACCCTGTTGGCCCAAACTGATGCCAGCTCGCACCAATTCGGCGTAAGCGGCTTCACGTGCGAACGGGGTGTTGCCCAAAGCCCAATACAAGGCGTGTGGCGTGATCAGCCGATCGTTGCGGCGCCCGATGTAATGCGCAAAGCTCGACCACACATGGTCTTCAGGCTGCGCCGCCGTGTAGGCGCGCACAGGGTTGAGGTCGATGTAGACCATGCAGGCCAGCAAATAGCGGTCGGTTTGAATCAAAGTGGAGCGGTAGCGCCCCTCCCAGAGGGTGCCGGTGCGGCCATGCACTTTGTTGAACACCTGCACATAGCTGCGTCCCACCGCTTGCATCATCTTGGGCAAGGCTTGGTCTTGTTGGGGCGTGACCAGCAGGTGCAGGTGGTTGCTCATCAGCACATAGGCATGAATGTCCACCCGCTGCTCGCGGCTGTGGTCGTACAAGAGGTCCAGCATGCGCTGGTGATCCGCGGTGGTTTTGAAAATATCTTGCCGGTTGTTGCCGCGCAAGATCACGTGATGCGGGTAGCCGGTGACAGTGAGGCGAGGAAGGCGAGCCATGGCGCCATATTAATTGGGTTCTGACCCCAATTACTGACCCCCATTAAATATGGAAACGGGTCTGCGCCAGGTCTTGCAAACCAAATTCTTCCAGCAAAGCCTGCAAACGCTCGGCAGCGCTGCGTTTTTTCTGGCCGGTGTACTTGGCCAGGATGAGTTCGTTTTTCATGCTGTGCTCCCAACCCACCAGCTCGGTGACGGTGACTTGGTAGCCCTGCGCCTCCAGGTACAAACAGCGCAACACGTTGGTGAGTTGGCTGCCCATCTCGCGGGTGTGCAAGGGGTGACGCCACAGTTCTGCCAAGGGTGTGCGTTGCAAGTTAAAGGCTTTGTGCTGGTTGAGCACGCGCGCCAGCTCGGCTTGGCAACAAGGCACCAAGACCATGAACTTGGCTTTCTTTTGCAGGCCAAACGCGATGGCGTCATCGGTGGCGGTGTCGCAGGCGTGCAGCGCGGTGACCACATCGATCTGCGCCGGCAGCGCCTCACTGTGCGCCGACTCGGCCACGCTGAGGTTGAGAAACTGCATGCGCTCAAACCCCAAACGCTGCGCCAGCGCCTGTGAGGAGGCCACCAGTTCAGCCCGGGTTTCAATGCCGTAAATGTGACCCCGCCCCAGCGCTTTGAAAAACAGGTCGTAGATGATGAAACCCAAATACGACTTGCCTGCCCCGTGGTCCGCCAAGGTGGGCCCCGTCTCGCTGGCGGGCAGTTCTTTCAGCAGCTTGTCGATGAACTGAAACAGGTGGTAGACCTGCTTGAGTTTGCGCCGCGAGTCTTGGTTGAGCTTGCCCTCGCGCGTGAGGATGTGGAGCTCTTTGAGCAGCTCAATGGTTTGGCCGGGGCGCAGGTCGAGGTCCAGAGGTTTGGGCGTTGCGGCTTCTTTGTGTTTGGGCATGGTGCGATTGTGCCGGGCACATGGGATGGGCAGCCTTACCCTAACTCACCCGCAGCCAAGCGGCACAGCCGGTGTGAGATGCGGCGCCATCAGGCGCGCCAGCGACGTTAAGCCGCAGCGCACACCGGCTGTGCCGCTTGGCGAAGCGCACACGAAGAACCGACATGCACGCAGACACGCTCGCTCACACCCGCGCCCGAACCCCCAAGGCTTGCCACCCCTCATGCCCCAGCGTGTTCAACACCTCGATGTTGCGCTCAAAGATGAGCGACGCATCCGGGTAGGCCTCCACGGCCTTGTCAATGCTCGACTCGCGCAACAGGTGCAACGTGGGGTACGGCGAGCGGTTGGTGAAGTTCTCCATGTCGTCCACATCCGTGCCGCCAAATTGGTAGCGCGGATGAAAGTCGGCCACTTGCAACACACCGTCTAACGCGAGGTCTTGCAACACGGCATTGCAGTCGCCCAAGAAGTCGTTGAAGTCCAAAAAATCGGGCAAGGCATGGGGCGCAATCAGCAAGGTGGTGTCAAGCTGTTGCGGGTCTGCCTCAGCCAGGTGTTGCAACTCGTCGCGCAGCATGGCCAACAGGTCGGCAGGCTCGGACGAGGTGCACACGCGGTAACGCACCCTATCTTTCACCACCACGGTTTTGGCAAATGGGCACAGGTTCAAACCCACCACGGCTTGCATCAACCAGGTTTGGGTGTCTTCAATGGCGGTGCGTTCAATGTCGGTCATGGCTGCGTCCATCATGCACGGGACGTTACGGCGCGCAAGGCTCGGTCAATGGCCACAGCCAAGCCCATGCCCACCAAGCAACAACTGCCTGTCACCGCCCAGGTCCATTCCCAACCACCGGCAAGGGCAGCCACCCAAGCCACCAGGGGCGGGCCGAAGAACTGCCCGGTGGCCGACCACTGCTGCATCCACCCCACGGTGGTCGACAGCGTGTCAGGGCTCGGTGCCAAGCGCATGGCCAGCGCAAACAAGGTGCCGGGGATCAAGCCGCCGACCGACGAGAGCAAGATGACCGACACATAGCGCCCGGCCATGGGCAAGCCCCAACCCTGCCATTCGCCAAACGCACCGACAGCCCCCAAGGCCATGGCGCCAAAGCCAATGAACAACAGCTGACGCCCTTGCCAGCCACGCTGCAACAAACGCCCCGACGCCAAGTTGCCACCCATATTGGCCAAGGCCACACCGGCCGTGAGCAAACCCGACAAACCCTCGGCCACACCCAGGCCTGCGTAGACCGTGGGCAAGAAGCCAATCACTGCCAACCACTGCGCGGCATAGACCCCAAAGGTCAACGACAACAACCAAGGGCCGCGCGCACGCAAGGTTTGACTCAAACGTTGTCGCCAACCCTCGCTCGCGGCCGCTCTGGCAGAAGGTGCATGGGGTACGTCGGGCGCAATACCCGTCCACACCGTCCACCACGCCAGAGCCGAAACACCGCTCATCAGCCACCACCACACGTGCCAGCTCCACACCGACAGCACCCAAGAGCCCACCCACAAAGCGGTGGCGGTGCCCAGGGGCATGTAAGCACTCCACTGTCCCATGCGGGTGTTGAGCTGCGCAGTCGACACACAACGGCGAATCAATGCCGGGGCGGGCATGACCACCCACAAAAAGCCAAAGCCTTCCATCGCACGCAACACCAGCAAGGCTTCAATGCCCGTGGCAAAACCGCCCAAGGCACTGGCCAGCGTGAGCAGCCCCAAGCCCATCAAGACACTGCGGCGCAGACCCACGCTGTCCACGCTCAAGCCCACCACCAAACCCAGCGTCATGCCAGCGAGCTGCACCATCGAGAGCAAAAAGCCAGCTTGCACCAAGCTCAACAACAAAGCAGCTTGCAGAACCGGCAAGGCGGGCGGGATTTTGCCCACATGTAAGGCCGCGCACACCCCAGCGAGCACCACCACCCAAGACGGATGAATGAAAGAGCGGTTAGAGGTCATAGGCTCAAGCGCGTGTGTTCGCGGGTGGCAAAACGGTCGGTCATGCCCGACAAATAGTCGGCCACGGCACGCGGCACATCCGGGCGCTGGGCGTAGGCAGCAGGCATTTCGTGGGGCTTGGCCAAGTAGGCGGCAAACAACGCGCGCACCACGCCACGCGCCCAGTCGGTGGTTTGCATCACCTGCGGGTGACGGTAGAGGTTACGAAACAAAAACGACTTCAGCGCCTTGGACTGTGCCCGCATCTCGTCGCTGAACTGCATCAGCGCTGGGCAGGCACGTGCCGCATCGGCACTGGCCGGCGCGTGCTGCGCCAACGCCGTTTGGGTGGCGGCCACCACGTCATACACCTGATCGCTCAGCATGCGGCGGATGGTTTCGTACAGCACACGGCGACCTTGCAGTTGCGGGTAGTCGGCCAAGGTCTGTTCGCAGTAGCGTGCGAACAGCGGCACCTCTTGCATTTGCTCCAAGGTGAGCAACCCCGAGCGCACGCCATCGTCGATGTCGTGTGCGTTGTAGGCAATCTCGTCGGCCAGATTGCACAGCTGGGCTTCCAGGCTGGGTTGCGTGCCATTCAAAAAACGGGCTGCTACACCGCCGGGCTCATGCGCCTCGATCAACTCGGCGTTGCGCCGCGCGCAGTGCTTCAAGATGCCTTCACGGGTTTCAAAGCTCAGGTTCAAGCCGTTGAAGGCGGGATAGCGCTCTTCCAGTTCGTCCACCACACGCAGGCTTTGCAGGTTGTGCTCAAAGCCGCCGAAAGGAACCATGCATTCGTTGAGCGCGTCTTGGCCGGCATGGCCAAACGGTGTGTGGCCCAGGTCATGGGCCAAGGCCACAGCCTCGACCAAGTCTTCGTTCAAACGCAAGGCGCGTGCAATGGAACGCCCCAGTTGCGCCACCTCCAGGGAGTGCGTCATGCGGGTGCGAAACAAATCGCCTTCGTGGTTCAAGAACACCTGGGTCTTGTAGACCAAGCGCCGAAATGCGGTGGCGTGGACGATGCGGTCGCGGTCGCGTTGGTGCGGATTGCGCACATTGGGTGCCAGCAGGTGCGCCTCGGATTCGACGTGTCGGCGACCGCGCGATTGCGCCGGGTCGCAGGCAAACACGGCGAGGCTTGAGGTGTTCATCCTTGGCAACACGCGGTGATGACCTCGGCCACCACGTCGTCAGGTGCACCGCGTACCACCGCGCTGCCGGGCGGGTTGATCAGCACAAAGCGGATGTCGCCGGCCTCGGCTTTTTTGTCCACCCGCATGTGGTGCAGGTAAGCCTCGACGCCAAGTTGTGGACCCACCGTGGGCAAACCGGCCCGCGCCAGCAAGGCGGTGAAACGGCTGACAAACGCCGCATCGACCAGCCCCAAGCGTTGCGACAAATGCGCCGCCATCACCATGCCACAACCCACAGCCTCGCCATGCAACCAGACCCCAAAGCCCAAGCCCGCTTCGATGGCGTGGCCAAAGGTGTGGCCAAAGTTGAGGATGGCGCGCAGGCCCGACTCGCGTTCGTCTTGCCCCACCACCCAGGCCTTGATTTCACAGCTGCGTTGCACGGCGTGGGCCAATGCTTTGGGGTCACGTGCCATCAGGGCGTCGAGGTGGGCGTCGATCCAGTCGAGGAATGCCATGTCGGCAATCGGGCCGTACTTGATGACCTCGGCCAAGCCCGCGCTCATCTCGCGCGCGGGCAAGGTTTGCAGGGTGTCCAAATCGCACACCACGCGCTGGGGTTGGTAGAAAGCACCCACCATGTTCTTGCCCAGCGGATGGTTGATGGCGGTTTTGCCCCCCACCGACGAGTCCACCTGCGCCAGCAAGGTGGTGGGCACTTGCACAAAGGGCACACCGCGCATGTAGCACGCGGCAGCAAAGCCCGTCATGTCGCCCACCACACCACCGCCCAAGGCAAACAGAACGGTTTTACGGTCACAACCTTGGGCCAGCAACAGGTCAAAAATTTGGTTCAGCGTTGGCCAGTCTTTGTAGCTTTCGCCATCGGGCAGCACCACCGTGTGGATGTGCGGGTACTGGCCTGCCAAAGCCGCTTGCAAGCGCGCCACATAGAGCGGCCCCACGATGTCGTTGGTGACGATCACCGCGCTGCTGGCGCGTGGCAAATCAGCCCAGGTGCTGGGGGCATCCAGCAGCTCAGAGCCAATCAGGATGGGGTAACTGCGATCGGCCAAATCAATCGACACAGTCACCGCAGATTGGAGGGAAACAAGAGAGACGGTCATGGCATACGCCCTATGAATTAAAAGCCACGCTAGGAGCGCACAGCAGAACTTTGGGGGGCGTCCAACTGACCCGCCAGCTCCAGCTGGGACACGATCATGTTGACCAACGAGGCCACGGTGGGTCGCCCGGTTTCAATCACATAATGCGCCGCTTCGCGGTAAAGCGGGTCGCGGATGGCAAACAGCTCGCGCAAACGCCCCAAGGGGTCGGCCACTTGCAGCAACGGACGGTTTTGGTCGTGGCGCAAACGGCGAAACACTTCTTCGGGGGTGGAGCGCAAGTAAAACACCTGGCCACGGGCATGCAAGCGCTGTCGGTTTTCGGGCCGCAGCACAGAACCTCCACCGGTAGACAACACCGCGCGCGGACGTTGACTGAGATCGTCCAGCACTTCGGTTTCCACGTCACGAAAACGCTCCTCCCCTTCGCGCTCGAAAAAGTCGCGGATCGAGCAGCCTAGGCGCTGCTCAATCGCATGATCCGAATCAACGAAAGGGACAGAGAGCCGTCGGGCGAGTTGCCGCCCGACGGTGGATTTGCCAGAGCCTGGCAGACCGACCAAAACCAACAAGGTGTGCTTTCTTAACGTGCAGATGCACTCTGGTCGAGCATTTTAGGGGTTATGAACACCAACAACTCTTGCTTAGACGTACTGCGGCGGCGGTTTTTGAACAGATGGCCCAGCAGTGGCATATCGGCGAAAAACGGTACCTTGTACTCGTCGTCTTGCTCGCTGCTCTCGTAAATGCCGCCAATCATCACCGTGCCCCCATTGTCCACGCGCACCTGAGTGGCGACATGCTTGGTGTCGATGGCAAAGCCAGCGGGCGTGGTTTGTCCCACGCTGTCTTTGTGAATGTCCAAGTCCAACACGATGCCGCCCTCGGGCGTGATTTGCGGCGTCACCTCTAGCTTGAGGTTGGCCTTGCGAAACGCTATCGAGGTGGCGCCGCTGGCCGCAGCCACTTGATACGGCAATTCGGTGCCTTGCTCGATGATGGCCTTGGTTTGGTCGGCGGTCACCACACGCGGACTCGACACCACTTTGCCTTTGCCATCGGCCTCGAGGGCAGACAACTCCAAATTCAAAAACTGGTTTTTCGAGGCATTGAAGATCGACACCGCAAAACTGGCCGAGTCAAACCCATTGATGGCAGCCGCGGGCAAGTTGACAAACTGCCCCGAGGTATTGAGTGCTTTGTCGGCGATGTTGAAGTTGGTGCCCTGCATGGCGGTGGGGTTGGCATTGGCTTGGGTGTTGGCGGCGGTGGGACCCACCACCGTTTGCGCGCCGGTTTGTCCCAAGCCGCCCAAACGAACACCTAAGGTTCGGCCAAAGCTGTCGCTGGCTTGCACAATGCGCGCCTCGATCATCACTTGGCGCAGCGGTACATCGATCTTGGCAATCATCTCGGCCACTTGGTCCAACCGGGTAGGAATGTCTGTGACAAACAATTGGTTGGTGCGTGGCTCAGCCATGACGCTGCCGCGCACACTCAGGATGCGCGAGGCATGCATCGGCGTGGTGTTGAGCCCCGCAGTGCTTGAAGCGTTGCCGCCGTAGCCTGCACCGATTGTCGAACCCCAAGCGCTCGATGGCGACGCCAAAGGCGCTACGCCCGTACCCTGGATTTGCCCCACCACATCCAAGGCCTTGGCGTAATTGAGCACAAAGCTGCGGGTCTGCAAGGGCTCGAGATTTTGCAAAGCGATGCGACTTTCAAACTCAAGCTTGTCGCGTGCGGCAACCTCAGCACGGGGCGCCACCCAAATTACATTGCCTTGGCGACGTTGGCTCAAACCTTTGGCCTGGGTAATGATGTCGAGTACTTGGTCCCAAGGCACATGCTGCAAACGCAGGGTCAATGAACCGGTCACGCTGTCGGAGGTGACGATGTTGAGACCTGTGAAATCGGCCAATATTTGCAAAGCCGTACGAACCTCAATGGTGTGAAAGTTCAACGACAAGGCTTTGCCGCTGTAGACAGGGGCAGTCTCTTGCGCTTGAAGGTGGCCCCATGCGCAGCACGCACACACCAAACCGCTGAGCCACTGGCGCCAAGCAAAGTCACAGACAGTTGACAAACGCTTCATGGCCAGCCCTCCTTGAATGGAATCAGCAAGGATCGCACACGCCATGCACCGTTGGCATCACGCACCAACTCACGCAGGCGCAATTGCTGGGGTTCGATGGCCTCAATTCGCCCCATGTCATGCCCCACATATGCGCCGACCTCTACAGTATGGAACTCGGCCAGCGCCGTCTGCTGGGATGGGTTCACGCGCAACAAGGCCAACTTACGACCTGCTTGTTCGAGGTGCCCGGCGTAGTGCACCTGCTCAAGCGCCACCGATTCAAGAGGTTGACGAGGGCGCGTCAACTCACTGGTGCGCCAAGGCGCAAAGCTCGCATGCTGGCGCGACGCCTGCTGCACCTTTGCCCATGCAGCAGCATCCAACGCCAAACCACGCGAGGTTTGCTCTTGTGTGTTCAGTTCAGCACCCATCGGTTCTTGCAGTTGAGAGGCTGCACGTTGGGGCACCCACACCGACATTTCAGCCAAGACATCGCCGCTGGATTGGGTTTGAAGTTCAAGCCCCGTCAAAGTCACGCCGGGTAATGCGTCGGGCCAGTGAGCGATCCAGTGTTGCCAATCTGCCCAGGCCCCTTGGACACGCACGCGCAGCGGCAATTGCTGCAAGCTACTGCGCTCCGCCATGACGACGGTGGTCGGTTTGCCCACGGACAAACTCGAAGTCTGTAAGCCTTGTGCATGTGCCGACATCGTGAACTGCGCCACGCCATCAGGCATGTCTGGCAGCGTGGCTTCGGCGCTGATCAACCGGCTCAGCTCGGTGTTGCGCTCTTGCAAGACTATCAAGTCGTTTTCCTCTTTGACCCGCTGCGCCAAGCTGGCTTGCACGGCAATGACATCTTGCACCGCGGGCAGCACCCAGGGCAGAGTCAGCACCAAGCCTAAGATCATCGCAACCCACCCAGAAGAGGCGCGGTGGGCGTCAGCCCATGAGGCCCAATAACGCCAAGCATTCAGAACGACTTGGTGTGCGTCGTGCATCAGCGGACCTCCTTCAAATCAGCTTCCAGTCGAAAGTGCCAAACCCAGCCACCACTGGGCGATGCTGAGCGCTTGAACTGCAATTCGCTCACCTCAGGCTGGGTTTTCCAGAGCGGATGCTGCGCCAGTTTGACGGCCCACTGCTGCACCTGATCAGCGCTGAGTGCCTCACCCTGAACCACCCAATGTGACTGGTGTTGGCGCAACTGCGACACCCATACATTGGCATCGGCCAGGCCGGCATGCCACAACACCGTGTGGCGCTGCTGGTTTTGCTGCGATTGCATCCATTGCCGCTGAGCCGTGATCTGCTTGTGTACGACTTGCAAAGATTGCTGGGTTTCACGCGCCCTGACCAAGCGTTCAGCCAGCAGCGCTTGATCGGCCACAGAGTCTTGCTGAGACTGCGCCCAATGCGCCAACAAAGCTGTTGCTATCGCCCCCAGGCTCACACCAACACCCAACGCCAAAGCCAAACGCTGTAACCAAGCCCGCTGACGCCGTTGCCGCGCCCAGCGACGGTGGGGCAAGAAATTCATGCCCGTCTCGGCCCATGCAGACAAGGCCAAACCAAACGCAGTTTGCGCCGCTGCTGCGCTTGGCGCTAAAGGGGGTGAACCAAGCATTGCAAGCCGCTGAGCGCGATGGGCAGCATCGGAACGGGGCTCAACCACCCAAGCGCGCAGGCCTACCGCTTTGGCCAAACCGATCAAGCGCTGCACGGGCTCTTGCGCCAACCAAGCCATGGCATAGGTGTGAACAGCAGACGACGGGTTATTGATATCGGATGCCGCTGGCGTATAGGCCCAACACAATTGCGAAACGTCGGCCAATTCAACCACCGGCAATTCAGCGGCCAATTGAAAAGTTACATCTCGCTCAGACAACTGCGCGGACAAGCTCACCACTTGGCGCGTCAGCCACGCATCGTCCAGACCCAAGCACAGGCCGTTAGGAGACAAGTTGTTGTCATGCAACCAGCGTCTGAGCCAATGGCCCAGCGCAAAAGGGTCTAGCAGCTGAGCGCCTTGGAGCAAACCTTCGGGTGGGTCCAGTAACTCGCAGCACATGAGCGTTTCAGCACCTGCCAATGGGCCGTTCAACACCACCAGCCAAGCGCCGTTTGGGCCCACATCCAGCCCAGCCACACATTGGCGCTTTGGGGGTCGCGACAGCAACCAAGACTTGAGACGCATGAGGACTGGTTAATAGGGATAGGGATTGAAAGCCCGCAGATTTTGTGCAGTCAGGGTCCGGGCTTTGACGTGGCTGACTCAGAGATTTTTTAATCAAGGCGCGCTTTTTATAATTCCATCCACATATGGCCCACAAGCACCCCCCTGAAAGTTCGCAAGAACACGCCGCTGCCCCCGCAGCGCCCCGCTCACTGGCTGGTCAGTTGTTGCTGTGGGCCTTTGGCATCGCCGCCGCGGGCCTGTTGGTGGTGGCCCTGTTGGTGGGCGTGGCGCTGGCCATGGCCTACCCCCAGCTGCCCGATGTGACCGACTTGTCGGACTACCGGCCCAAGCTGTCGATGCGGGTGTATTCAGTCGAAGGCACACAGATTGGTGAGTTTGGCGAAGAGCGGCGCAACCTCACCCCCTTCAAGGACATTCCCAAGGTGATGAAAGATGCGGTGTTGGCCATTGAGGACGCCCGCTTTTACCAACACGGTGGCGTGGACTACATCGGCTTGCTGCGCGCGAGCTTGGCCAACTTGGGACGTGCCAAAAGCCAAGGCGCGTCCACCATCACCATGCAGGTGGCACGCAACGTGTACCTGTCGTCGGAAAAAACCTTCACCCGGAAAATCTATGAAATCTTGCTCACCACCAAGCTGGAGCACATGCTCAGCAAAGACCAGATTTTTGAGATTTACCTGAACCAAATTTATTTAGGCAATCGCGCCTACGGCTTTGCCGCAGCCTCTGAGGCCTACTTTGGCAAGCCCCTGAAAAACATCACGATCGCTGAAGCCGCCATGTTGGCAGGTTTGCCCAAAGCCCCTTCGGCCTACAACCCGATTGCCAACCCAAAGCGCGCGCGATCACGCCAGCTCTACATCATTGAACGCATGGAAGATAACGGCTTCATCAGCAAAGCCGAAGCCTTGGCCGCTAAACAAGAAGAACTGAAAATTCGCACGGCCATGAGCAGCCAAAACACCCATGCCGAGTACGTGGCCGAAATGGCACGCCAATTGATGTTCGCCCAGTATGGGCCCGACATTTACACCCGGGGTCTGAACGTCTACACCACCATTCGCGCCAGCGACCAGCAAGCGGCTTACTACGCCCTGCGTCGCGGCATCATGGATTACGAGCGCCGCCAGCACTACCGTGGCCCCGAAAAATTCATCACGCTGCCCAACACCCCGGCCGAACAAGAAGATGCCATCGACGACGCCTTGATTGAGCAAGGCGACAAAGGCGACCTATTGGCTGCGGTGGTGCTCGAAGCCGGCCCCAAGAAAGTACGCGCCGTGCGGCAAAACAGCGAAGTGCTGGAGATCACAGGCGAAGGCTTGCAGCCTGTGCAGTCGGGCTTGTCCGACAAAGCGCCGCCCAATATCCGTTTGCGCCCGGGCGCCTTGATTCGCGTCACTAAAAACGCCAAAGGCGCTTGGGAAATCACCCAACTGCCCGAAGTGGAAGGGGCATTCGTGTCCGTCGACCCACGCAATGGCGCCATCCACGCCCTGGTGGGCGGCTTTGACTTTGACAAAAACAAGTTCAACCACGTGACCCAAGCATGGCGCCAACCGGGCTCCAGCTTCAAACCTTTCATTTACTCTGCCGCCCTAGAAAAAGGCTTCACGCCCGCCACCGTGGTCAACGATGCGCCGCTGTTTTTTGACGCCAGCGTAACCGGCGGCCAACCTTGGGAGCCGAAAAACTACGACGGCACCTTCGATGGCCCCATGACTTTGCGCAAAGGATTGGCTAAATCGAAAAACATGATTTCGATCCGTGTGTTGCAAGCTGTGGGCGCACAAAACGCGCAGCAGTGGATCGGCCACTTTGGATTTGAAGCCGACAAACACCCGCCCTACTTGACGATGGCCTTGGGCGCGGGCTCTGTCACCCCCATGCAAATGGCCACGGGCTACTCTGTGTTTGCCAATGGCGGCTACCGCATCAACCCTTATCTGATCAGCAAAGTCACCGACCAAACCGGCAAGGTTTTATCCGAATTCAGGCCACCTGAGTTGGACGAGTCGGTCCGTGGCATCGACGCGCGCAACGCGTTCGTGATGACCAGCTTGTTGCAAGAGGTCACACGCTCAGGCACCGCCGCGCGTGCCCAAGCCACCTTAAAGCGGCCCGACATCTACGGTAAGACCGGCACCACCAACGACTCGATGGACGCTTGGTTTGCGGGCTATCACCCAACACTCACCGCCGTGACTTGGATTGGTTACGACACGCCACGCAAACTGGGTGACCGTGAAACCGGTGGCGGCTTGAGCCTTCCAGTGTGGATCAGCTACATGCAACACGCGCTGCAAAACGTTGCGATTGCCGAACCCTCACCGCCTGCTGGCCTCACCCATGAGGGCGGAGAATGGTTCTACAGCGAATACAGCCGCGGTGGTGGGGTGAGCAGCTTGGGGCTTGAGAGCAAGTCCACGCCCAGCGAGCTGCCCGCCAACGACGAGAAAAAACGCATCCTCGATTTGTTCAAAAACTGAGCGTCATGCCCGATTGGGTGGTGGCGTCTTGCGTCAAACGCTGAAAAAACTCGCCTTGCCCTTTGGTGTCGGACCACTGTTGACCGTCAAAGCGAAAGTGATAGCCCCCCGAGCGTGCGGCCAGCCACACCTCATGCAAAGGCTTTTGCAGATTGATGATGATCTGGCTGCGGTTGGCAAAGGTCATGGTGATCATGCCCCCGGTGCGCTGGTTGTCGATGTCGGCATCGCTTTCATCGTTGATGCGGTCACACGCCAGTTCCACCGCGCACAGGAGTTGTTCCGCGTGGTTCAAGAATTCAAGATCGGTCATTACAATTTGCGCCATGGGTATTGAGCAAAAGATTCTAGTCAGGGCCAGTGCCCTTGGTGGCCGTGTGGCCGCCAGTGCAGGCGCTGTGGTGTTGTTGGTGGCCTGCGGTCAAAAAGGTCCGCTGCAACTGCCCAACGACTCAGAGTTCCAACAACGCGCCACCTTGCCCGACATCGTGCGCCGCCAGTTGCCCGGTGGCGCGGCCTCCAGCGCGCCATCCCCCTCACCTGCCGTCTCGGCACCGGTCAGCCCCGCGTCGTCGGGCCGCTGATTTTTCTGTCCTCCTTCACGAGCTGTTCGATGTCACACCCCATGCTTGCTGGTGCGCCCTTCGTGGCCACCCAACACAACGCCCTCTACCTCGAAGGCGTGAAACTGGCCGACCTGGCCGCGCAGCACGGCACGCCCTTGTTCGTGTACTCCAAAGCCGCCATGTTGAGCGCACTGGCCGCTTACCAACGTGGCTTTGCTGGGCGCAACGCACGCATCTGTTACGCCATGAAAGCCAACTCATCCTTGGGCGTGCTGCAAGTGTTTGCTCAGGCCGGCTGTGGCTTTGACATCGTCTCGGGCGGCGAGTTGGAACGCGTCATCGCCGCCGGTGGCGACCCGAGCAAAGTCATTTTTTCAGGTGTGGGCAAAACCCGCGCCGAAATGCGCCAAGCCCTGCAAGCGGGCATCGCCTGCTTCAATGTCGAGAGCGATGCCGAGCTGGAAGTGTTGAGCGAGGTGGCACACGCCATGGGCCTGCGCGCGCCCGTGAGCATTCGCGTCAACCCCAATGTGGACGCCAAGACCCATCCCTACATCTCCACCGGACTCAAGGGCAACAAATTTGGCGTGGCCCACGAGCAAGCCTTGCGCACCTACCAGCGCGCCGCGTCACTGCCAGGCTTGCAGGTGGTGGGCATTGACTGCCACATTGGCTCGCAAATCACCGAAGCCACCCCCTACCTCGATGCGATGGACCGCGTGCTGGACCTGGTAGATGCCATCGAAGCCGCAGGCATTGCCATTGCTCACATCGACTTTGGCGGTGGCTTGGGCATCAACTACAACGGCGACACCCCGCCCGCCGCCGATGCGCTGTGGGCGCAATTGCTGGCCAAGCTGGATGCACGTGGCTATGGTCAGCGCCAACTGATGATCGAACCCGGTCGCTCGCTGGTGGGCAATGCCGGGGTGTGCCTGACCGAGGTGCTCTACCTCAAGCCAGGTGAGCAAAAAAACTTTTGCATCGTCGACGCTGCCATGAACGACTTGCCCCGTCCCGCCATGTACGAGGCCTTCCACCAAATCGTGCCACTCGCACCCCGCGCGGGTGACAGCGTGTGCTACGACGTGGTCGGCCCAATTTGCGAAAGCGGTGACTGGCTCGGTCGTGACCGCCAATTGGTGGTGCAAGCGGGTGATGTGTTGGCCGTGCTCTCTACCGGCGCCTACTGCATGGCCATGGCCAGCAACTACAACACCCGTGGACGTGCCGCTGAAGTGTTGGTTGACGGCACCCAGGCCCATGTGATTCGCCGCCGCGAGTCAGCCGCTGAGCAAATGGCCTTGGAGTCGCTGGTCAGCACCTGATGCGACGACATGTCGTCGCGCAGCGATGGGCGCCACGTCAGGTGCTGACCGCTCCCCACAGCCAGAAATCAACGCTTCAGCCACCACGTACGAACACGCCACAACAGCAAGCTGCCCAAGATCAGGCCATACACCCACACCTCGGCAAAGTTGTGCTTGCCCGCACGCATCCAGTAAAAGTGCAACACCGCCAAGCCAGCCACCCCGTACACCGCCTTGTGCAAGCTTTGCCAACGCTTCGCACCTAAACCGCGAATGGCCGCATTGAACGACGTGGCCGCCAAGGGCGTAAGCAACACAAAGGCTGAAAAGCCCACCCAGATGAACGGGCGCTTGGCAATGTCGAGGGCGATGTCGCCCCACTCAAAGCCCATGTCGAGCCAGCTGTAACACAGCAGGTGCAGCACCGCGTAGCCATACACCGTGAGCCCCAGCATGCGGCGAAAACGCGCCAGCTCGGGCCACCCCAAGCTCACGCGCAAGGGCGTCACGGCCAAGGCCAGGCATAAGGCACGCAAGGTCCAGTCGCCCGAAGAGCGGATCAGGTATTCGGCGGGGTTGGCCCCCAGCGCATCGTTGAACGCGCCCCACAGCAGCCAAGCAAAAGGCATCACCAACACGCCGCCCAACAGCGGCTTGGCCGCCGCGTGACGCAATGCTGTGCGCACAGTCCGAGTCACAGCAAGCGTCGTCTTTAGAAGAACTTGCTCAGGTCCATGCCCTTGTAGAGCTGACCCACCTGCGCTTCGTAACCGTTGAACATCAAGGTCTTGCGCTTCTTGGCGAACAGGCCGTCTTCACCAATGCGTCGCTCGGTGGCTTGGCTCCAGCGCGGATGGTCCACCGTCGGATTGACGTTGGAATAAAAGCCGTACTCCTGAGGCGCTGAGCGGCCCCAAGAGTTGATGGGTTGCTTGTCGACAAAACGAATCTTGACCAAGCTCTTGGCGCTTTTGAAGCCATATTTCCAAGGCACCACCAAGCGCACGGGCGCGCCACTTTGGTTGGGCAGCACTTCGCCGTACATGCCAAAACTCAGCAAGGTCAGGGGGTGCATGGCTTCGTCCAGACGCAGGCCTTCGACATACGGCCAATCGAGCACGCGCGAGGCCACACCCGGCATGGTTTTGGGATCGGCCAGGGTGATGAACTCGACATACTTGGCGCTGCCCAAGGGTTCCACGCGTTTGATCAAATCGGACAAGGAGTACCCCACCCAGGGGATGACCATCGACCAACCCTCCACACAGCGCAAGCGATAAATACGCTCTTCCATGGGGCTGACTTTGAGCAGATCTTCCAGATCGACGGGCCCGGGCTTTTTAACCAGGCCCTCAATCTCTACACGCCAAGGCTGCGTCTTGAGGGTGTGGGCGTATTTGGCGGGATCGGCTTTGTCGGTGCCGAACTCGTAGTAATTGTTGTAGCTGCTGGCGTCGGCGTAAGGCGTGACCTTCTCCATCGTGTTGGCCCCCGCTTGGCGACTCACCGCGCCCACCAGAGGGCTGAGCTTGCCGGGCTTGGCCACAACGGATTGGGCCCAGGCCTCACGACCCGCCCACGCAGCCAGTGCAACACCACCCGCACCCGTAGCGAGTTGCTTCAACCAGTCACGTCGCTGCACATACGCGGTCTGTGGCGTGATCTCGCTGCTGTGGGGGTGAATAAATCCTGAATCACTGTGGGCTGAAAAGAGGTGGCGCAACACGGTATCTCCTGGTGGTCATGGGTGACATTGTGCGGTGGTTGATGCCCATGCGCAGAACACGTCCGCAAAAGCCGCAGGCATGAGAAGGTGGTTGCCGGCAAAAGCAAGACGAAAAAAAAGCTGGCACCAGGCCAGCTTTTCACAAGCGTAGCGTCAGATCAACGCAGACCGGCCATGTAGTCGGCCACTGCCTTGATTTCGCGGTCATTGAGCTTGGCGGCCACTTGGGCCATTTGCACACTGTTTTTGCGCACGCCATCACGGAAAGCCATCAGCTGGGCAGCAGTGTATTCAGCATGCTGGCCTGACAGGCGGGGGTACTGCGAAGGAATGCCAGCACCGTTGGGCGTGTGACAGCCAGCGCAAGCGGCAATTTGACGGTCGGCAATGCCGCCACGGTAAATGCGTTCACCCAGGGTGACCAACTCTTTGTCTTTGGCAAAGCCGGTTTTGGCTTTCTTGGAGCCCACCCAAGCTGCGATGTTCTTCATGTCGTCATCGCTGAGGGCTGCCACCATGCCGCTCATGATGGCATTGGCACGCTTGCCCGATTTGAACTCTTGCAATTGCTTGACGATGTACTCAGGGTGCTGCTGGGCCAGCTTGGGGTTAACGGGAGCGCCAGAGTTGCCATCGGCACCGTGGCAAGCCGCGCACACGGCCGTGAAGGTGGCTTCGCCTTTGGCCAGGTCAGGCTTGGCAGCTTTGGCGGGTTCGTTGGCGTGTGCAGTCACAACAGGAGCCACCAAGGCGGCAGCGATCAGCAAAGAGGCAAACAATTTCATAGAGATGCTTTGGTTAAAGACGCGCAAAGACGTTAAAAAACTCCGCAGATTCTACAATGCTGCATGAATCAGTCAGACACCCAAGCCCCCTCCTCCCCTGCCAACACCCCGGAGGAACCCGCGCTCACTGTCTCGGCCTCTCCTTCACCTTCAACAGCGACCTTGAATCCAGCCGCACAAGCGAAGCACGCCATGGGCTGGTTGCACACGGCCAGGTTCTTGACCACCGCGGCTCAACTGCACCACCTGCCCGCCTACGAATTGCCAGAAATTGCCTTTGTTGGGCGCTCTAACGCGGGCAAGTCCACCTGCATCAATGTGCTAACGCAGCAAAAACGCTTGGCCTATGCCTCCAAAACGCCTGGCCGCACACAACACATCAATTTGTTTGCCTTGGGCCGCCAAGGTCAGACCGATGCGGTGCTGGCCGACTTGCCGGGTTATGGCTACGCCGCCGTGCCCAAGCAGGACAAGATTCGCTGGCAGCAAGTGATGGCCAACTATTTGCTCACCCGCGAGAACCTGCGTGCCGTGGTGCTGCTGTGTGACCCACGCCATGGCTTGACTGATTTGGATGACATCTTGTTGGACGTGATTCGCCCCCGCGTGGAAGAGGGCCTGAAGTTCTTGGTGTTGCTGACCAAGGCCGACAAGCTCAACCGCACCGAGGGTGCCAAAGCGCTCTCCATCGCCAAACTGCAAGCCGGCGGCGGGCAAGTCCAACTCTTTTCCGCCCTTAAAAAGCAAGGCGTGGATGAAGTCGCCACCTTGCTCTACGAGTGGATGCACCCGTGATTCACACCCTCACCCACACCCTGCCGAACGGCATGGCCTTGAGTTGCCGGGTCAGCGGTGAAGTTGGGCGGCCGGTGCTGATTTTTTTACACGGATTCCCTGAAGCGGCGTTTGTATGGGACGCGCTCTTGACCCACTTTGCGCAACCCGAGCATGGCGGCTACCGTTGCGTGGCACCCAACCTGCGCGGCTACGAACACTCCAGCACACCCGTCGACGTGGGCGCTTACCGCGCCAAACACTTGGTACAAGACATCTCGGCCTTGGCCAGCCTAGAGAGCCCGAACGCGCCTTTGGCAGGTTTGGTGGCGCACGACTGGGGTGGCGCAATCGCTTGGAACTTTGCCAATCAACATCCAAATCAGCTGCGACGCCTGGTCATCCTCAACGCACCGCACCCCGGTACTTTGCTGCGTGAGCTGCAAAACAACCCGGCACAACAAACCGCCAGTGCCTACATGAATTTTTTGGTTCGCCCCGACGCGCCAGCGCTGCTGGCCGAGGACGACTACCGCCGCCTCTGGGAGTTCTTCACCCACATGGGCGCAGCCGACGGCAAACACGCTTGGTTGACCGAGACAATCAAAGACCAATACCGAGCCATCTGGGCGCAGGGCTTGGACGGCGCGCTGAACTATTACCGCGCCACGCCCATGCGACCACCCCGCTTGGGCGATGCGGCAGCTTCGGCCTTGCACCTGCCACAGAACATGTTGACGGTGAGCCTGCCCACCTGCGTGATCTGGGGCATGAAAGACACAGCCTTGCTGCCCGGCCTGCTCGACGGCTTGGCCGCTTACGTACCCAAGCTCAGCCTGCACCGCATCAAAAATGCCACCCATTGGTTGCTGCATGAGCAAACGGCCAGAGTGACGCAATTGATCGCTGATTTTTTGCGTGAGGACAAAGCAGCGCGAACTGCGGCCGAGCGCACGACGCGCATCAGCGCACGCACGCACGACAAGCATCAATAAAGTTCAGCAGCGCCAGGCGGGCGAGTTTTGAAACGCTTGTGCACCCAGAAGTACTGCGCGGGCATGCGCTCAATGAAGCCTTGCAAACGCAGGTTCATGGTGGCCGTGTCCGCCGCCACGTCGTCGGTGGGAAAGTCGGACCATGCCGAATGCACCAACACCTCATAACCGCTGGATGTCATCCGGGTGATCACAGGCACCACCCGTGCGCGACCCAACTTGGCAAAACGAGACAAGGATGGCACGGTCGCTGCAGGTTCGCCATAAAACGGCACAAAAATCGATTCATCGGCGCCAAAGTTCATGTCGGGCAGCAAATACAACAAGGCATGCTGGCGCAAGGCACTGACGATGGGCTTGACCCCATCTTCGCGGCTGAACAAACGCACATCGCCAAAACGTTGACGACCACGCGCCACCCAAGCGTCCACGGCAGCATTGGATTGCGGCGTGAAGATGGTGGTGAAGTGCAAGGGCAAATTCAGCGTCAGCGCCGTCCACCCCACGTCCAAGCCCACAAAATGCGGCGCAAACAAAACCGTAGGATGTGGGTCCGACAAACCCGCCACATCACCCACAAGCTGCACACGCGAACGGATGCACGCAGTCGAGCGGTGCCACAGCCAGCTGCGGTCTAACCAAGCTTGGGCAAAGTACACAAAGCTCTGGCGCGCCATGTCTGCACGCGCAAGGTCCGTCAAATCAGGGAAGCAAATTCGCAAGTTGGTCAGCACCACATGACGCCGTTCAGCCACCAACGCAAACAGCAAAACACCCAACCAGGCGCCCAGCTTGCGCAACCAAGACAAAGGCAAATAGCCCAAGGTACGCAGCAGCCAAAGCCCCAGTTGCGACATCACGACTCAGCCCTCCACCCGTGGTTGTTTGTCGCGGGCATAGCTCCACAGGTACTGGCCTGGCGCCGCACGCACCATGGCTTCTACGCCACGGTTCACAGCCGCAGCAGCCACCTCGGGTGCGCAGGCAGGGTCGCGCAATTCGTGTGCCTCGAAAGGGCGCATGTGCATGCAAAACCCTTGGCCCGGGGCCAAACGCTCACACCAGGTCAAGATCACAGCCGCCCCCGTTTGCTGAGCCAGCTTAGAAAGCAAGGTCATGGTGTAGACCTCACGGCCAAAAAACGGTGCCCACACGCCTTGCCCCAGTGGCGGAACTTGATCGGGCAAGATCGCCGTGTAGCCCCCGGCACGCAAGGTGCGGATCAAGGTGCGTACACCCGCCAACGAGGTAGGGGCTGACGCCAAATAAGGACGTGTGCGTGCTTGTGCGACCAAAGGCTCGAGCCATGCTTTGCGCGCAGGTCGATACAGCGCCACCAAAGGACCAAAACGAGGACCAAATTTTTCGGCAATCGCTTGGGCACCGATTTCCCAGCATCCCAAATGGGGCGACAACACAATCACGCCTTTGCCCGTCTGCATGGCGGCTTCAAAGTGTTCGGCACCGTCCCAACGCACCACGTCACCCAAGGGCTCGGAGGTGGAGCGCATCCACACCCACGGCAGTTCAGCCACCATCATGCCCATCGCTGCGATGGCAGGACGCGCCTCGTGCCAAGGCACTTTGGCAGCCTGCACATTGGCCTTGAAGTGCTGGCGGTATCGTGGTGACAAGGCCCACACCCACCACCCCAACACAGCCCCCACGCGCTGCATCCACGCGAGCGGCACACGCGATAACCAAACGAACAAACGGGTTGCAGGAGCCATGGGGCAAATAGAAACGATAAAAGTTCAAATACAATATCGATTGTCGCTGAGTTAACAGAGCAACTTGCAGAGCGACAACCCCACCTTGGTGGGTCCCGAATCGGTCACAACTGGTTCATCTGCTAAAGCGTTCGCCGGGCTCCTTCGGGGTTGGCAACGCCAACCATCAACCTTAGGAGCTTTTTTCATGTCTCTCGACTATCTCTTCACGTCCGAATCCGTCTCGGAAGGTCACCCCGACAAAGTGGCAGACCAAATCTCGGACGCCATCCTCGACGCCATCTTTGCCCAAGACCCCCGTTCACGCGTGGCCGCTGAGACCCTGACCAACACCGGTCTGGTGGTGTTGGCCGGTGAGATCACCACCCAAGCCAACGTCGACTACATCCAAGTGGCGCGCGACACCATCAAGCGCATTGGCTACGACAACACCGACTACGGCATCGACTACAAGGGCTGCGCCGTGATGGTTTGCTACGACAAACAGTCCAACGACATCGCCCAGGGCGTGGACCATGCCAGTGACGACCACCTCAACACCGGTGCCGGTGACCAAGGCCTGATGTTTGGTTATGCCTGCAGCGAAACCCCAGAGCTGATGCCCGCCCCCATCCACTACGCCCACCGCTTGGTCGAGCGTCAAGCCCAATTGCGCAAAGACGGTCGCTTGCCTTTCTTGCGCCCTGACGCCAAAAGCCAAGTGACCATGCGCTATGTGGATGGCAAACCCCACAGCATTGACACCGTGGTGCTGTCGACCCAACACAGCCCGGACCAAAGCGAGTCGGCCACCAAGATGAAGGCCAGCTTCACCGAAGCCATCATCGAAGAAATCATCAAGCCCGTGTTGCCCAAAGAGTGGCTCAAAGACACCAAGTACTTGATCAACCCGACCGGCCGTTTCGTCATCGGCGGCCCACAAGGTGACTGCGGCTTGACGGGCCGCAAGATCATTGTGGACACCTACGGCGGCGCTTGCCCCCACGGTGGTGGCGCCTTCTCGGGCAAAGACCCCTCCAAGGTCGACCGCTCAGCCGCTTACGCTGCACGCTATGTGGCCAAGAACATCGTGGCCGCCGGCTTGGCCAGCAAGTGCCAAATTCAAGTGGCGTACGCGATTGGTGTGGCCCGTCCAATGAACATCACAGTCAACACCGAAGGTACGGGCGTGATCAGCGACGAGAAGATCGCCGCCTTGGTGGCCGAGCACTTTGACCTGCGCCCCAAGGGCATCATCCAAATGCTCGACTTGCTGCGTCCAATCTACAGCAAGACCGCGGCCTATGGCCACTTCGGTCGCGAAGAACCCGAGTTCACATGGGAGCGCACCGACAAAGCGGCGGCCTTGAAGGCAGCGGCTGGTTTGAAGTAAACGCTTTTGAGCTTTGGCTTTGAAGGCCTCTCGTTTTTGACGAGGGGCCTTTTTTGTGTCAAACCTCAGACGACTGCTGCAAGGCCCACATCTGCGCGTAGCGCCCATTGAGCGCCAACAAGGCCGCGTGCGATCCGCGTTCCACGATGTGGCCGGCGTCAAGCACCAAAATCTCGTGGGCATCGACCACCGTGGACAAACGGTGGGCAATCACCAAGGTGGTTTTGTTGTGCGCGGCGCTTTGCAATTCCCCTTGAATGGCCCGCTCGT
>CANFYL010000014.1 GCA_947451285.1 Comamonadaceae bacterium | reverse complement strand
TTTGGTTTGCAAGGCTTTTTGCACTTCGTCGTGCAATTTGGCCACGATGGCTTTGGGCGTGGCGGCAGGGGCCACCAAGCCGTACCACACCGAGGCCTCAAAACCTGCAAAGCCGGATTCGGCAATGGTGGGCACGTCCGGAAAAATCGGGCTGCGGTTGGGGCTGAGCACCGCCAACACCTTGAGCTTACCGCTCTTGGCATGCGGCAACACCTCGAGGGCATTGACCGCCACCAAAGGAATTTGTCCGCCAATCGTGTCGGTGATGGCGGGCGAGCCTCCCCGGTAAGGCACATGCTGCAAGTCAATGCCTGCGGCGCGTGCAAACAACTCAATCGCCATGTGCGGTGTCGAGCCATTGCCTGGAGAGCCAAAGGCAATGCTGTTGGGCTTGCCCTTGGCGGCGTCAATGAGTTGTTTCACGTTGGCGTAGGGCACGTTCGGGTTGGCCGCAATCACCACTGGCACGCGGCCAATGAAGGACACCGGCACCAAGTCGCGCTCGGCGTCAAACGGCATGGGCTGGTACAGCGCCATGTTAGCGGCCAGGGCATTGGCGGCCAGCATCAAGGTGTAGCCATCGGGCTCGGCACTGATCACCGACTTGACCGCAATGTTGGTGCCTGCACCAGGTTTGTTTTCCACCAACACGGGCTGGCCCATGCTGGCCGACAAGCTTTGCCCAATGGTGCGCGCGACCACATCCACCGCACCGCCTGCGGCATAGCCCACCACCACCTTGATCGGTTTGTTGGGATAGGCTTGCGCCAAAACTGGGCCGGCAACCCAACACATCCACAACGCGACGCACCAACGAGTGATTGATTTCATGGAATTTCCTTGTGAGTTCATGGCGCATTGGCCAAGCCACGCAATCCTGCGCGCTCAGTCATGCGTTTGACATCGCCCTCGCGCACACGCGCTTGGGCAAAATCGTTCAAATAAGACCGGCCCGCCTCGCGTCCCTTCGGGATCGCGATGGCCAAATTCTCCACACCCCAGCGGTCTTTGAGAACCTGCGCGCCTGGCACTTGTTCAGACAGTTCAAACAAGATGCCTTTGTTGGTGGCAAAGGCGTCCAACTCGCCGCGCTGCAACATCTGCTGCGCCACCTCCAATGAAGCCACCGGCACCAAGCTGGCCAGCTTCAAGCGTTGGGCCAATACGCCTTGCGACGAACTGCCTTGGCTCACCCCCAAACGCACACCCGCACGGTCCACATCGGCAAAGCTCTGGATGGGGCTGTTGGCCGGTACCAGTACACCGAGTTCCAACTGAATCAAGGGCGCAGTGAAGTCCACGTCATTGGCGCGCGCTGCGGTGGCATTGGTGAACGTCATGTCCACCTCGGCACGCTTGAGCCCTTCAATCACCTCGGCCACCCGGGGGTAGCGCACCACCTGAACCGGCACACCCAGGGCCTGCCCGAGGGCGTGACCTAATTCAAAGGCCACACCGTGCGACGCCCCTGTTCGGGCGTCTTGCACCCACGAGGTCGGGCTGCCCAAGTACACCCCCACGCGCAACACGCCCGTGGGAGCCAAGGCCTGTTGCACCTCGGGTGCGACCTGCGCCAGCGCAGGCACGGGTGCAGAAGCTGCGCCCGTTTCCCAGGTGCGCACGCACCCAACCAGTCCCAGCAGAGCGAACAGGAGCCAAGGTCCTAAGAGGCGTTGAAATATGCGCATGAAGAAGTCCGATCAGTCGATGTACTTCAAGCCGGCCGCAGCCAGAGGTTCGCGCATCTTGTACATGTCAAGGCCAAGCTCGCCCGCGCCCAGCTTGGCACGTTTCTCTCCTTCGTTGGCTTCACGCGCCTGCGCCGTGACCAGTGTTTTGGCGGCCAAGGCTTTGGGCACGCACACCACGCCGTCGTCGTCGGCCACAATCACATCACCGGGGTGAACGATCATGCCGGCACACACCACAGGGATGTTGACCGAGCCAATGGTGGCCTTGATGGTGCCTTTGCTGCTGATGGCTTTGCTCCAAGCAGGAAAGCCCATCTTGGTGAGTTCTTTCACATCACGCACACCAGCGTCGATGATCAACGCGCGTGCGCCACGGGCCATGAACGAGGTGGCCAAGAGGTCACCAAAGTAGCCGTCGGTGCATTCGGCCGTGATGGCTGCCACCACGATGTCGCCAGGCTGAATTTGCTCCGCCACCACATGCATCATCCAGTTGTCGCCGGGGTGCAGCAATACCGTCACTGCCGTGCCCGACACCTGCGCGCCGGGGTAGATGGGACGCATATAAGGCTTCATCAAGCCCACACGGCCCATGGCTTCGTGCACGGTGGCTGAGCCCAAAGCGGCCAAGCTGTCGGTGGTGGCGCGGTCAGCGCGGGTGATGTTGCGGTAAACAACGCCGAGTTCGTACATGGGTTTTCTCCTGAAAAAAATTTGGGCTCAAACAATGGGGTTCTGACCCCCATTAACTGACCCCCATTCAATGAATCAACGGCCTTGCGACTTGAGCTTGGTGTCCAGGCGTGAGAACACGCGACGCGCGTTGCTCTCGTACACCTGGTGGCGGTCTTCGGCGCTCAGGTTGACTGTCGCTTCAATGTAGCGTTTGGTGTCGTCAAAGGGGTGACCGGTTTCGGGGTCGATGCCACGCACCGCGCCGATCATTTCCGAGGCAAACATGATGTTCTTGACTGGGATCACCTTGGTGAGCAAGTCGATGCCAGGCTGGTGGTACACGCAGGTGTCGAAGTAAATGTTGTGGAGCAAGTGCTCGGACAGCAAGGGCTTTTTCAACTCTTGCGCCAAGCCACGGAAACGGCCCCAGTGGTAAGGCACGGCGCCGCCGCCGTGAGGAATCAAGAACTTCAAGGTGGGGAAGTCTTTGAACAAGTCGCTGGTCAAACATTGCATGAAGGCGGTGGTGTCCGCGTTCAGGTAGTGCGCGCCGGTGGTGTGGAAACAGCTGTTGCAGCTGGTGGAGACGTGAATCATGGCGGGAATGTCGTACTCCACCATCTTTTCGTAAATGGGGTACCAAGACTTGTCGCTCAAAGGCGGCGAGGTCCAGTGGCCGCCCGACGGATCGGGGTTGAGGTTGATGCCCACATTGCCGTACTGCTCCACACACTTGACCAATTCTGGAATGCAGGTCGCGGGGTCCACACCCGGCGACTGGGGCAACATGGCCGCAGGCACAAAGTTGTCGGGAAAGAGCTGCGCCACGCGGTAGCACAGCTCGTTACAAATGGCGGCCCAGGTGGAAGACACCTGGAAGTCGCCAATGTGGTGAGCCATGAAGCTGGCGCGTGGGCTGAAGATGGTGATGTCTGAGCCACGCTCTTTCATCTTGGCCAGCTGGTTGGTCTCAATCGTCTCGCGCAGTTCGTCGTCGCTGATTTTCAGCTCCGATGCTTTGGGCATGGACGCGGGATCTTTGATACCGGCAATTTGGCGGTTGCGCCAGTCTTCAAGCGCCTTGGGCGCGGTGGTGTAGTGACCGTGGACGTCGATGATGAGAGACATAGAAAACCTTCAGAGCTAAAAGTTTGGAGAAAAAAATCAGAGCCAGTCCATGCCCTGGCGACGCTTGACGTCTTCCACGTCAGCCGAAACCAAGAACTTCAAAAATGCCTGCACCGCCTGAACACGCGCTGCATCATGGGCGATAACTTGCGCGATGCCGGACGAGAAAGTGGTGATGTAAGCCACCTCGGGCGGCAGCGTGCCCAGCACCTCAATGCCGGGCAAGGCGATCAGTTCGCTGAGTTGCTGAAAGCCTAAGGCCACCTCGCCGCGCGCCACCAACGTGCCCACGGGTGTGCCAGGAGGCGGCACCACCATGCGCGGCTTGACCTGCTCGGCAATGCCCCAACGCGCCAGCAATTGGTTCAGGTAAACACCGCTTGGTCCGGTGGAGAACCCTAGGCTGGGGCTGGCCAGCACAGCGGCTTTGAGCGCCGCTTCTGTGCCGATGTCTGGATGGACTGCGCCCGCTTGCACCGCCATCGCCACCGGCGAACGCACCCAGTCGCTGCGGCTGTCGGCCAACACATGGTCCGAGGCGATCAAGCGGTCAATCGCGTCCGACGCCAGCAGCACCACATCCAAGGCTTCGCCTGCTTGCAGGCGTTTGGCCGCATCCACGCCGCCCACCGATTCGATCTGCACGGCCACGCCGGTTTCAGCTTGGTAGACCTGGGTCAAATCGGCCAGGATGGCCTTGGTGGCCATGGAAGAAATACCACGCAGCACAAGGGGAGAGGTCGAGGTTTGCATGGGTTGGATTCTAGAGACGTCCCCCTGCCTCGGGTGCCATTTCAGGGGTCTTGGGGACTACTAGCTGATATAACGAATTTAAATAACAGACAATTTGTTATACATTTTTCAAAAAAAATATGGAACTTAAACAAATCGAATCGTTTGTCCGGGTCGCCGAGCTGGGCAGCTTCACCAAAGCCGCCATTGCGCTGGGCATGCCACAACCCCTGCTGAGCCGCCATGTGCGCCAGCTCGAAGTGGAATTGCGACAGAACTTGTTGCTGCGCAATGGGCGTGGCGTGACCGTGACCGAAGCTGGCTTGGTGATGCTGGAGCACGGGCGTGGCATCTTGCACCAAGTGAGCGTGGCACAAGAAGAGTTGGCGTCGGTGCGCGGCGCCCTCACGGGACGCGTGTCCATCGGGTTGCCGCCCAGCCTGTCCAAGCTCATCACGGTACCGCTGACCTTTGCGTTTCGCGACCAGTTGCCGCAGTCACAGCTGTCGCTCACCGAAGGCTTTTCGGTGCCCATGCTCGAGAGCTTGCGTGCCGGACGCTTGGATATGGCGGTGCTCTACAACCCACCACCCTCACCCGACCTGGAGATGACGGTGCTGCACGAAGATGCCTTGATTTTGATTGCGGGCAAAAAAGCCAAGCTGGCGGGTGCTGCTCTGCAACCCAAGGTGGCCTTATCAGCGCTGTTTGATTTGCCGCTGATCTTGCCCAGCCGACCCAACGCGTTTCGTTTGTTGATCGATACCGAAATGCAGCGCCTCAACCGCAAGCCGCAGATCGTGCTGGAGATCGATGGCTTGAATGCGATTTTGGAATTGGTCAAAGAAGGTCTGGGTTTTGCCGTGCTGCCTGCCTACACACTGAGTAACTTTGCCAAGCCCGAAGACTTCAGCACCCACACCATCGAGCGGCCCCAGCTGCTGAGCCAGCTGATGCTGGTGTGGTCAGCGCGGCGTCCCATGACGTCAACCCACAAAGCGGCTCAGCGGGTGACGCAAGAGGTGGTGGGTCGAGCCTTGGGGCACACGCCCAAGGCCTGAGCGCCATGAAACAGGGCCATCACCAACTGTCATCGCCTCCGCCAGAGGCATCGCCACCGCTGTTGTCCCAACCGCCACCCGATCCTGCATCAAAGCTGCCAAAGTCTGGGCGGGCTGGGGCATCAAACGGCACATAGCCGCCGCTGTGGTCAGCCGCAGGTGCACTGTTGTTGCTGTGGTGGTCGCCTTCTAAGGCTTTGGACAAGGCATAGCCTGCAGCCACACCAGCCAGGCCGCCCACCACGGCACCCGTCATGGTCGATCCGCCGGTGGGTGCTTGGGCAGGATAGCCTTGTGGGCCATACCCTTGCGGGGCATAGCCTGGTTGGTTGGGTGTGAACTGGGCGCCAAAGCCACGGGCAGGTTGAGGCTGCATGGCGGGCTGCATGGGGGCTTGCATCACAGCACCAGTGGGAGGGTTGTTGCTCACAAAACGGCGTGCCAACCAAGCCACGACCACCACCAGCGCAATGGCGATCCAGATGTAGCTCAGCGACGAGCTGCCACTGGCCGCAGGGGCTTGTGGCGCGGGGGCCGCCGCTTGCACCACGGCAGTCGACGGCGTGCTGTGGGTCACGGCGGGCGTGGCCGCTGCGCTGACCTTGTCAAACACGGTGTTGAACTGGGCATCGCTGCCGGCAAATTTCAACGACGGGTCGATGGTTTTGGCTTGCTTGAGCTCAGTCAAGGCTTCGGGGTAACGGGCTTGGCGCGCCAGCACCTGGCCCAGCTCGTAGTGCGCTTTGGCGCTTTGAGGTTTTTCTTGAATCACTTCGCGCAGCATCGACTCGGCTTGCGCCATGTGGCCTTCGCGAACCGCCGTTTCGATGTCTTTGGGCGTGGGCAGTGCCAAAGCCAAGGCCGACACGGCCAGCAACAAACCCGCCATCAGGGGCTTCAACAAGGTACGAACAGTCAGGAACATGGATAGACCCTCTCAAATTCAGCACAGCGCCAGGCTGCAAGAAGGTCAATTGTGGGGCTTGCGCGCCAATTTCAAGTCAAGCCTGCCATCGACCTTTAACTTTGAAGGTCAAAGCGCTTTTCCCACGCCTCCACCTCGGGCAAGCCCAAGACATCGTTGTATTCGCGCGAAGACAACATGCGTGGGCGCACCTGCGCAGTGCTGCCGTCCAGCTGGAGGTGGCCCAGCGCCTCGCGCATGGCAAAACCCACGGCGTTGCGGATCATGCCGGGATAAATGGCCACGCCAATGCCGTGGGTGTGCAGCTGGTCCGAAGTCACTTCGGCCAGTGCGCCACCAGCGTCGATGTTGACCACACAGGGCACCGGCACCACATCGGCGATGCGACGAATGTCGGCCAAGATGCCCGCGTGGCCTTTGAGCTCCACAAACACCGCCCCTGCGCCTGCCTGTGCAAAGGCTTGGGCACGCCGGATGGCTTCGTCCAGCCCCATCGAGGCCGCGCTGTCGGTGCGGCCAATCACCAGGAAGTCGGGGTCGTTGCGCGCCGCCACAGCGGCGGCAATTTTGGCCACCGCCTCGTCAAACGACAGCACTGTGCGCGCGCCGGGCAACTGGGCGCAACGCTTGGGCGAGCATTGGTCTTCGATGTGGATGGCGGCCACGCCTGCGGCCTCGAACTCGGCCACCGTGCGCTGCAAGGCCACGATGCCGCCATACCCGGTGTCGGCATCACAAATCAGCGGCAAGTCCATGCACGCCGCCACGTTGCGGGCATGGTTGGCCATCTGCGTCAAATCAATCAGGCCCACATCGGGACGACCCAACAAACAGGCCGACACGCCGTTGCCCGTCATGTAGGCGGCTTCGAACCCGGCTTGTGCCACCAGGCGTGCGCCGTAGCCGTCGTAAATGCCAGGCGCCACCAAGGCGCGTTGCTTGACCGTGGCCAAACGCTGTTGCAAGGCTTGGCGGATGCGCGCGACGCGGCCCAAAGTATGCGTTGTGGTGTTCATTCTGTGACTTCCCAGTTGGGGTATTTTTTCAAGAAGGGAATCAACCCACCTTCGCGCAAGATGGCCAAGATGGCCTCAGGCAAAGCCCTGAAACTGCGCGTGATGGGCGGCTGGCTGGCGTCGGCTGGGGTCACCGTGAAGGTGTGGGCTTTCAGATCCAAACGCGCTGACGCGCCGTTGGGCAGACCAACTGTGTCGCACTCCAACACCAACAGCCCGTTGTTGATGGCGTTGCGGAAAAACTGACGCCCGAACGACGGCGCCAGAATGGCCGCTACGCCCATGCGGCGCAAGATGTGCAAGGCCTGCTCACGCGAGGAGTTGATGCCAAAGTGCGTGCCCGCCACGATGATGTCGCCCGATTTGAAATGCTGCACAAAACTCGGATCGACAGCTTCAAAGGCATGGGCCGCGATGTAGGCCTCGTCTTTGCCAGGAAGGTATTTGCCCGAGCAGTTGAGGTCGGTGTTGACGTCGTCGCCCAGCACCCAGGCGGTGGTTTGAATCAAGGTGTCAGACATGGCTGGCCTCCCATTGACCGCCTTCCACCGTGCGCGGGTCGGTGATGCGCCCGGTCAGGGCCGACGCGGCCACCGTGGCTGCCGAGCCGAGCCAAATCTCGGCCTCGTGGTTGCCCAAACGGCCCTGGAAATTGCGGTTGGCGGTAGAAATCACCACCTCACGGTCACCCGGAATCAAGTGGTTGGTGATGCCCACACAGGTGCCGCAGCCTGCCGCTTCCACCGAGGCACCGGCTTCGGTCAAAGTCTCAATCAGTCCCTCACGCAACGCTGCCAAATAAATTTGCCGCGAAGCCGGGGTGATGATCATGCGCACCCCCGAGGCCAAACGGCGGCCTTTCAAAATCGCGGCGGCTTGGCGCATGTCGTCCAAGCGGCCGTTGGTGCAGGTGCCAATCAGCGCGAAGTTGATCTTTTGGCCAATCACCTCGTGAGCGGCCACCACATCGTCCACCGCATGCTTGCGCGCGACTTGGGGGGCGAGTTGCGAGGCGTCGATGTCCAACCGATAGGCATACACCGCGTCGGCATCGGCCAACACGGGCTGGGGTGGACGCGCCCCGTGCGCGGCCAGCCAGGCGAAGGTTTTGTCATCGGCTTCCAACAACGCAGCCTTGGCGCCGAGTTCGGCGGCGTGGTTGGCCAGGGTCATGCGGTCGTCAATCTCCATGGCGCTCACGGCCGAGCCCACGTACTCGATGGCACGGTAGTTCAAGCCCTCCGCGCCAAAGCGACCCAGCATGTAAAGCGTCAAGTCTTTGGCCCAGACCCCGGCTTGCAAACGCCCGTTGAGGGTGACGCGCACCGACTCAGGCACACGCAGCCACACCTTACCGGTAGCCATCACAGCACTCACGTCGGTGCCTTCGATGCCGGTGCCAAATGCGTTGAACGCGCCGTAGGTGACCGAGTGGGTGTCGGTGCCCACCACCAAGTCACCACAGGTCAGGTGGCCGCCTTCGGGCAGCACCTGGTGGCAAATGCCGTCGCCAATGTCGTAGAGCTGGCTGCCGTGTTCTTTGGCAAAACGGCGCATCGCACTGTGGCCTTGTGCCGCCTCGAGTGTGGGCGGGGGCGAGTAATGGTCGAGCACCCACGCGGTCTTGGACGCAAAGGGCAGCTTGGCGTCCATCTTCTCGACCATGCGAATGGCGTTGGGTGCACGTGCGTCGTGCACCATCGCGTAATCCACGTTGGCGACGACGATGTCGCCCGCGTGGACCTGGGTCTGGCCCGAACGTTGGGCCAGTATTTTTTCAGCCATGGTGGCGCTCATGTCAATCTCCGCTGATGCCTGCTTTGCGCACAATCGCGCCCCACTTGTCGCTCTCTGCGCGCATGTAACGCGCGGTGTCTTCCGGCGAGGTGGGTGTGGGAACCAAACCCAGTTTGCGCAGCTGCGCGGCGATCAGGGGGTCGCTGAGGGTGGTGGTGATCACCTCGTTCAAGCGTTTCACCACCTCGGGCGGCGTGCGCAGGGGGGCGGTGAAGGCATACCAATTGACCGCCTCAAAGCCGGGGTAGCCCAACTCGGCAATGGTGGGCACGTTGGGCAACACGTCCATGCGCTTGGCACTGGTCACGGCCAGCGGGCGCAGCTTGCCGTTTTGGATGAACTGCATGGCATCGGTCGGGCTGGAAAAGATGGAGGGCAGCACACCGCCCAACAAATCGTTCATCGCCGGCGCGCCACCCCGGTAGGCCACATGCTGGTTGTTGAGGTTGGCCGTGGCCTTGAACAACTCACCCGCCAAGTGCCCTGCACTGCCAATGCCCGAAGAGCCAAATGACACCCGCGAGCGTTCGGCTCTGCCCTGGCGCACATAGTCGTCTAAGGCGCGGATGTCGCTGTTGGCGTTGACCACCAAGACGTTGGGAAACACGATGGCCATGCTCAAGGCCTGCATGTCGGTGACGGGGTTGTAGCTGAGCTTGTTGATGTGCTGGTTCACCGCCAACGAGCCGATGGTGCCCAGCATGATGGTGTAACCGTCCGCCGGGGCTTTGATCAATTGCTCGGAGGCGATGTTGCCGCCCGCACCGGGTCGGTTCTCGATCACCACCGACTGCTTGAGCAACTCGCCCATGCGCGGCGCCATGATGCGCGCCACCGTGTCCGAGCTGCCGCCGGGCGCAAAGCCAATCAAGAGCTTGACGGGGCGTGTGGGAAAGGGGTCGGCAGCGTGTGCTGCAGACAACCCCGCAAAAAAAACGGCACCCCAAAGTGCCGCTAAAAACCGTCGTGTCTTCATGTGTTCTCGCAAGTGGCTAGTCAACCTTCGCACCCGAATCTTTGACGATGCGCGACCAACGCTGCAAATCGTCGCGCACGATGATAGCCAGTTGGTCTGCTGTGCCTTTGAAGGGCTCACAGCCCAGAGTCGCCAACTTGTCTTGGGTTTCCTTGGCGTCCAAAGCTTTGGCCACCTCGTCTTGAATTTGCGCCAGGATATGCTTGGGCGTGCCCGCAGGTGCAAACATGCCGTACCACGGCGTGGCGCCAAAGCCTTTGACGGTCTCGCCAATCGTGGGCACATCGGGCAGCGCAGCCAAGCGCTTTTCGTTCACCACCCCCAACACCTTGAGCTTGCCCGAGCGGATGAAAGCTATCGACGACGGCATGCTTTGCACCGACAAAGGCACTTGCCCACCCACCACATCGGTCGCAGCCATGGCCGCGCCTTTGTAGGGAATGTGCTGGAGCTGAATGCCGGTGGCTTTTTGCAGCATCTCGCCAATCAGGTGGTTCAAGGTGCCGTTGCCGGCCGAGGCAATGGCCAGCGGATCCGACTTGGATTTGGCCAGCGCGATCAACTCGGCCACGGTGTTGGCGGGCAGCGCGGGGTTGGCCACCAGCACATACCCGGCTTTGGCCAGCGGGGCCACCGGGTCAAAGTCTTTCACCGGGTCAAAACCGGTGCGCTGGTAGAGGAACGGGTTGATGACCTGCGCGCTGTCCGCGTTGACGAGCAAGGTGTAGCCATCGTTCTTGGCCTTGGCCACCGAGGCCGTGCCCACATTGCCACCGGCACCGGGGCGGTTTTCCACCACCACGGGCTGGCCCCATTGCTCGCTGAGCTTTTGCGCCAGCACGCGCGCAATGGCGTCGTTGGCGCCGCCTGCGGTTTGCGGCACCACCAAGGTCACGGTTTTGGACGGGAACTTATCTTGCGCCTGTGCGCCGCTGCACAGCGCCAGGCCCAGACAAGCCACCCACCAGCGGCGACGAAGCATCGGCGTGAACACGATGTGCGACCCGCTCAGGTGGTCAAGGCTTGCTTGACGCGGGCGGGCGCCAGCGGGTAGCGGCGGATGCGCACCCCGGTGGCGTCAAACACCGCATTGGCAATGGCCGCGGGGAAGCAGACGATGGCGGGTTCTCCGGCGCCCCCAATGGGCTTGTCGGGGCGGTTGAGCAAGACAATTTCCACTTGGCCCGGAATGTCGTCTAAGTTGGCAATGCGGTAGCTGTTCCAGTCCACGCTGTTGACACGCTTGGCGTCGAAATGGACTTCTTCATACAAAGCACGGCTGATGCCCTGCATGATTTGCCCTTCCATCGCCGCACGCACGCCCACCGGGTTGACGATCAGACCGCAGTCATTGGCAATCACCAGTTTCTTGACCCAAATGCGGCCCGTGTCGCGGTGAACTTCCACCTCGCAGGCCACAGCCGCATAAGACCCATAACCAGCATGCAATGCCAAACCACGTCCAGTCATCACCTTGGCGTTGGATTTGCCGCGCGGCTTGCTACGCTCGAGCCAACCCAGTTTGTCGCTAGCAGCTTTCACCACATCGGCCTCGCGAGGGTCTTGCATGTGCCGCAAGCGAAAGGTGACGGGGTCCATGCCCGCAGCGTGGGCCACCTCGTCAATGAAACACTCTTGGCCAAAACGGGTTTGCATTTCTTGGGGCGCACGCATGTGGGCGGTACGCATGGGAGAGGCCTGCTCCATGTAGGGCGGAATGGTTTCCCACCAGTGCACATGGTTGTTGAACTTGTAGCTTTCTTCGGGCACATTGAAGTTGTAAGCGGTCCACTTCTTGTGGCCGGTTTGCATGCCCACCAAGGTGTGCTCGGGGCTCTCGGCGTTGAACTTGACGTCCCACCCGTTGAAACCTTTGGCCTTGAACAACCAACCCGTGACGTTGTTGGCATCATCCAAACCCGCCTTCATGCTGATCACCGCGGCGGGTGCCTTTGGGCCCCAGGCCATGCCATCGGCCCGCGACCACTGCATGCGCACCGGGCGGCCAAACTCTTTGGACAGCAAAGCGGCTTCGTAGGGTGCCTCGTCGGCATCGCTGCGGCCATAGGAGCCCGCGCCGTGCATCCATTTGACTTGCACCTTGTCTTGGGGCACCCCAAGGAACTTGGCAATGCCTTCACGCAAAAAGTGCGGTTTTTGCACATCGGCCCAAATTTGCACTTGGTCACCCTTGACGTCCACCACACCACATGACGGTGCAATGCGGGCATGCGCTTGAAAGCTGCACTCGTACTCAGCCTCGATCACGCGCTTGGACGAGGCCAAGGCCGCCAAGGTGGGCTTGGCGTCATAAGCTTTCTTGCCACCAAAAATGGGAATCGCGTTGGAGGCCGTCACGGGTGCCGATCGGATGTGCTCAAACACCGTACCCTCGCCACCACCCAGGGGCCCCTGCACGTCTGACCAGTTGACCTTGAGTTGACGCGCCGCACGCACCGCGTTCCATTCGGTCTCGGCCAACACAGCCACAAAGCCGCCTTTGACAAAGTGCTTGGCACCGGGAATGTCGGCAATCGACGCCGCGTCCACCGACAGCGGCATGGCCCCTGCCACAGGCGGGCGGATGGCACGTGCGTGCAGCAAGTTCTCGGGTCGGATGTGGGCGGTGTAGTGCTCTTTGGCCCCGACTTTGTCGGCGATGTCTTTGCGCTTGATGCCTTGGCCCACGATCTTGTACTGCGACACATCTTTGGGTTTGGCCATGCCTTGGGCGTTCATGCCGTTGCCAATGGCGTTGTTCCACTTCAACGAAGCACCAAAGTCTTTGCCGCCGATCAGGTCGGCGTAGCTCACGCTTTGTGCCGTATTGGCTTTGACGAACACGCGGCCGTTCTCGGTGGCCAGTTCGCTGGCGGCCACGCCCAAACGGGCCGAGGCGGCTTCGACCAGCAGGCGACGGGCTTCAGCGGCTGCGTTGCGCAGCGGGTTGGAGCCCATGCGCAAACCGGTGCTGCCACTGCCACCGCCCTGGTTGGGGGTCAGGCGGGTGTCGCCCATCACCACCGTGACCGAGTCCATGGCCACATCCAGTTCTTCGGCCACGATTTGCGCAATGGCGGTATCGAGGCCTTGGCCGCAATCCATCTTGCCAAAGTTGGCGGTCACATGGCCATTGGTGGCAATGCGAATCCAGGTGTCGAGTGCGGTGGGTTGTGGGCCAATGACCACGGGCGCGGCGGCTTGCGCCAAGGCATCGCCCACAAACACAGAACCACTGGCGCCCACAATCAGCGCGCCTTGGGTCTGCATGAATTCACGACGGGAAAGCTTGGGGGTGTTCATGGTGGCTCCTTCAGGCTTTGGCGTTGGGGGTCATGGTGTCGCTGGCGCGTTTGACCGCGCGCAGGATGGCAATTTGGGTGCCGCAGCGGCATTGCACATTGGCGAACGCTTGTTTGATTTGGGCCTGGGTGGGCTTGGGCGTTTTTTCCAGCAAGGCCACGCTGTTCATGATCCAGCCGTTCGAGCAGTAACCGCATTGCGCCGCTTGTTCGTGCACAAAGGCTTCTTGCACCGGATGCAACTGGCCGTTCTTGGCCAAGCCGTCGAGCGTGCGAATGGGCTTGCCCACCACCGCGCTGGTGGGGGTGACACACGAGCGAACCGGCTTGCCATCAACCAACACGGTGCAGGTGCCGCACTGCGCCAAGCCACAACCAAACTTAGGCCCCTTGAGCTTGAGCTTGTCGGTCAAGGCGTACAACAAGGGTTCATCGGCCTCCGCTTGTACCGTTTGCGGGGTTCCGTCCACGTTGAGTGCGTAATTGGGCATGGCGTCTCCAAAAAAGGAAAAAGTTGCGATAAAAACTGCTGTCATGCTAGTGAATATCCCCCGGGCAGACCTCAGCGTTTTCCCTCTGAATGTTGACCTTGGCGACAGCACGGAGGGTTTCAGTCACTTAAGCGTCAGGCCCCAGCGGCAGGGACCGCCATGATGCGCGGCAAAACAAGGAGACGCCCCATGCTTTGCCTGCAACCCGACTGCACCGACCTCAGCTGCCAAACCCCTTCAGAAAACGCCCAAAGTTATTTCGGGCGACGCCAGTTTTTACGTGACTTGATTGGCGGCGGCGTGGCGGTGGGCAGCCTGTCCTCCATCAGCGGCTGCGCCAGCATGCTGGCGCCGAGCCCCAGTGCGGAGACCATCGTCATCAACGGCCGCATGGCCACCCTCAACCCCAAGCAACCCACGGCCTCGGCCTTGGCGGTGGCCGACGGCAAAATTTTGGCCATCGGCACCGAAGACGAGGTGATGCGCCACAAAGGTCCCAACACCCGCGTCATCGACGCCCAACAACGCACCATCGTGCCGGGCTTGAACGACGCCCACACCCACTTCATCCGCGGTGGCTTGACCTACTCGATGGAAGTACGCTGGGACGGCTTGTCGTCGCTCAGCCACGGCCTAGAGATTTTGCGCATTCAAGCGCAACGCACGCCCTCCCCGCATTGGGTGCAGGTGATTGGCGGCTGGACCTGGGCGCAGTTTGCCGAAAAGCGCTTCCCCACCCTGGAAGAAATCAATGCCGCCACCGGCGACACCCCCGCCATGATCATGCACTTGTACGACCGTGCCTGGATCAACCGCGCCGGCTTGCGCGTGCTGGGCTGGAACAAAGACACACCCAACCCCTTTGGCGGTCAGATCGAGCGCGACGGCGCGGGCAACCCCACCGGTTTGTTGGTGGCCACCATTGGCCTGCCGGCGCTGGTCAACACCTGGTTAAAGATCCCACGTCTGTCGCCCGATGACCAAATTTTGTCCACCCAACATTTCATGCGCGAGAACAACCGCCTGGGACTGACCAGCGTGATCGACGCGGGCGGCGGCGGGCAAAACTACCCCGACAACTACGCCGCCATCGCACAACTGGCGCGCGACAAAAAAATGACCATGCGCATTGGCTACGAGCTGTTTGCGCAAGCCGGTGGCAAGGAAATCGACAACTACCAAGCTTGGAGCAAGATGGTGCAAGTGGGCGAAGGCGACGACTACTTCCGCATGCTGGGTGCGGGCGAATACATCGTCTGGGCCGCCGGCGACGTGACCAACTTCGACAAAGCGCCGCCCACCATCCCGGCGGTGATGGAGAGCCAACTCACCGCCGTGGGCAAGTTTTTGGCGGGGCAACGCTGGCCGTTTCGCATGCACGCGAGCTTTGACGCCACGGCGCAACGCATCTTGGGCGTGCTGGAGCAAGTGCACCGCGAAGTGCCGCTCACCGGCTTGCGTTGGGGCTTGGACCACTGCGAAACGCTCTCGCCGCAAACGCTGGAGCGTGTGGCCTCTCTGGGCGGCAGCATCAACATCCAAAACCGCATGTCCTTGGACGGCGAAGCCTTCCTCAAGCGCTATGGTCCCCAGGTGTCAGCCAACGCCCCCCCGATCCAGCGCATTCGCGAAATGGGCATCCCACTGGCCGCAGGCACCGACGGCAACCGTGCCACCAGCTACAACCCCTGGGTGGGCGTGCACTGGTTGATCACGGGCAAAACACTGGGAGGCGCCAAGCTGCAAGGTGACCACAACTTGCTGGACCGCACCGAGGCCTTGCGCCTGTACACCACGGGCGGCGCGTGGATGTCCAACGAAGAAACCAAAAAGGGCACGCTCGAAGTGGGCAAGTTCGCCGACCTGGTGTTCTTGTCGGGCGACTACTTCAACATGCCGGTCGATGAGATCAAGAACATCGAATCGGTGCTGACCATGGTGGGTGGCAACGTGGTGTATGGCGCCGGGGCTTACGAGCGATTGGCCCAAGCAGCGCCGCCGATTCGCCAAGACTGGCTGCCCATGAAAGACTATGGCCGCTACTACAAGCGGGCGGGCATGGACGTACCCACCCCGAATCGCAGCGCCCAAAGCGCGCACCAGCACCCCTTGATCATTGGGGATGCGGGTTCATGGCGGATGGAATGCCCTTGCGCGTTTTGAGCGAGAGGGGTTTTACTCCAACTCAATGCGACGATCGGCCACCACTTTTTTGAGGTTGCCAATGTCGCGTTCGACACGCTGACGAAACTCCGCTGGACTGCTGGCGCGAGGCGTACCGCCAAAGTCAATCAGCTTTTGGCGCACATCGTCTTGGGCCAACACCGCGCGCAGCTCTTTGTTGACACGCTCCAAGATGGCCGGCGGTGTACCCACCGGTGCGGCAATGCCCAACCACGACTCAAACACCACCTGCGGCAAGGTGTCGGCCACCGTGGGCACGCCAGGCACCGGACTGCTGCCAACCGGAGATGTCACAGCAATGGCGCGCACGCGCTGGTCCTTGAGCAAGGAGGCGGTGAGCGTCATGGTGTCGATCATCACATCCACGCGGCCTGCCAACAGCTCGGTCAAAGGCCCCGTGCCGCCTTTGAACGGCACGTGGGTGATTTGCACACCGGCTTCGCTCAAAGCCCATTCGGCCACCAAGTGCATGGCCGTGCCCACCCCCACGGAGGAGTAGGTGTATTTGTTGGGCTCGGCCTTGGCACGTTTGATCAAATCGGCAAACGAGGTGATGGGTGAACCTGGCGCCACGGTCAGCGCCAAGGGATAGGTGGTGATGGTGCTGACCCAGGCGAAGTCTTTCACCGGGTCAAACGGCAAACTCTTTTTCATGGCCGCGCCACTGGCGTGTCCACTGGGCAGCAAGATCAGGGTGTAACCATCGGGTGCAGAGCGCACCAGCATGTCAGACGCGATGTTGCCCCCCGCCCCTGGCTTGTTGTCGACCACCACGTTTTGCCCCAAACGCTCGCCGAGCGGCTTGGCCACCAAGCGGGCCACGATGTCAGAACCACCTCCCGCTGGAAAGCCCAGCAACAAGCGAATCGGCTTGTTGGGGTAAGCAGGTTCAGCCGCCAGCGCGCCGGCCGCGGCCATGCCCGCCAACGCAAGCGCCGATACACCACGCACCCAAGGGCGCGTGAACACAGTGCAGTCAAACCAAGTGGCCATGGCAGAGGGTCTCGTGCTGTCTTACAGAACTTGCGTGGCTTGCTCGAAGCTCAAACGTGGGTTACGGCCGAACAACTTGCTGGTGTCCATGTAGCCCAGGTTGATCAGGTAGTTGGCTTGCAAGCGGCCGTCGGGGAAGAACTCGGCATTGACCTTAGCGGCGTCAAAGCCACTCATGGCGCCGCAGTCCAGGCCCAAGGCGCGGGCCGCAATCATGAAGTACGCGCTGCCCAAGGTGCCATTGCGTGTGGCGGTGCCTGCAGCCAAACCCGCGTTACCGGCAAACATCTCTTTGGCATCGGGCTTGTTGGGGAACACCACGGGCATGTGCTCGAAGAACTGGGTGTCGTTTGCGACGATCACCGTCACAGGCGCTTGTTTGGTTTTGTCCACGTTGCCAGGTGACAAAGCAGGTGCCAAACGGGCCTTGGCTTCAGGCGTGGTCAAGAAAATATAGCGAGTGGGCTGGCAGTTCATCGAGGTGGGGCCCATCTTGGCAATCTCGTACACCTCTTTGAGCAGGCTCAAAGGCACGGGCTTGTCGATGAAGCCGTTGGCAGTGCGTGCGTTGGTGAACAGGTGGTCGATGGCGTCTTTGGAAATGGTCATGAAAGCCTCAGAAAAAGAAAAAGAAAAATTAAGCAGCAGATGTGCTGACAAAGTCCACTTGGTGTCGGGCAATGCGCACCGACCCCAGCGTGTGTTTGACGCGCAAATGCGCGGGGTGGGATGCATAAGCATCCAATGACGCTTGCGAATCAAACTCAGTGTAGAGCACCACATCGCAAGCATAGTCGACCTGGCTGTGGTCAATGCCCACCTCCACATGCAGCATCCCGGGGATCAGCCCTCTCAAAGCCTCAAATTCCGACTGGATGAGCTGGCGGTTGGCTTGTTTTTGGGCCGGCGTGTCGCCCTGCACGTCCCACATCACGATGTGTTTGATCACAGGCAGCACCCTTCAATGCGCCGCAGGTGGAAAACCCGCTTTTTGCGGCCACAGGTTGACAAAAGCGTGTACCTCAGTGCGCGCATACAAACCGGCTTGGGTGAAAGGCTCTTGACTCAACCAAGCGTGGGCCGCATCACGCGAGTCAAAGTCAATCGCCATCAAACTGCCCAACATGGTCTGGCCATCGTCGTGTGTCAGTGGCCCGGCAAACGCCATGCGATCGGCCACTTGCGCCAAGTAGTCTTTGTGAATGGGGCGCAAACGGGTGCGCAACTCGGCACTGTCGGGCTTGTCGATCAAGATGAAGGTGAAGATCATGCGGGCTCCTACTGGGTGGCGCGGGCTCAAGCGGCCACAGGGTTCAACACAAAGTCGTAGTCCACCAACCAGCTGCCGTCGGGCTGCTGCGTCCAATCGGTCACCAAGGACTGGCGCACACCAAACACGGCGTCCGAGTCGAGGTATTGGTCGTCGTTGCGAAACACATGGGTGGTCAAGGTTTCGTAGCCTTCGGCGATGATCATGAAATGCAAGTGCGCCGGACGCCAGGGGTGGCGCTTGGTGGCAATCAGCATCTCACCTACCGGGCCGTCGTGCGGAATGGGGTAAGACTCGGCCAGGATGGAGCGAAAGTGGAACTCGCCATTCGGGCCCGACTTCAGAATGCCGCGTGCAGACGCGTGGGCGTAGTCGGGCAGTTGCACGTCGTACAAGCCATTGGCATCGGCTTGCCACACCTCCATCGAGGCGCCTGCAATGGTCTTGCCGTCCAAGCCGCGCACAGTGCCACGCACCAAGCAGGGTTGACCCACGGCACCGTTGCCCACGTCGTCACCATGTTCGTAGTGCGGCGCATCTTCCACATGGAAAGGGCCCACCACCGTGGCTTCGGTGCAGCCCTCGGGCTTGTCGTTGTTCATGGCCACGGTGAGCATGGACAGACCCAGCGTGTCAGACAACAAGATGAACTCTTGGCGTTTGTCGTCGCATTTCTGGCCCACACGGGTCAAGAAGTCGATGCCCTGCTCCCATTCTTTCTCGGTCAGGCGCACCTCACGGGCAAACGCATGCAGGTGTTGCACCAAGCTGTTGATGATTTCTTTCAGCCGCGGGTCAGGTGTGTTGGCAAAGCGCGCGATCACGGCTTGGGTGATGGTGTCTTGGTTCAAATTACGCATGTCTCAAATCCTCGGGTGATGACGTGTCGGCGACTTTAAGATTTGCGGCAAGCGATTGAAAGACCCAAAATAGAAAATCATTGTTCCGGCTAGCGGAAAGATACATGGATCGCCTCAAAGAACTCGAACTGTTTGTCCGCGTGGTCGAAACCGGCAGCCTGAGCAAAGCCGCCCTCGCCCTGGACCTGTCCAACGCCGCCGCCAGCCGCCACCTGGCGTCCCTCGAAGCACGCTTGGCGGTGCGCCTGGTCGAGCGCAACACCCGCCGCCTCTACCCCACCGGCGAAGGCCAAGCGTTTTTCAGCCGGGCTCGCGCCATCCTCAACGACTTGGCCGATGCCGAGTCCGAGGTCAACTCGGCCACCCTCGACCCCAGCGGCACGCTGCGCATCAGCGCCTCCTTGTCGTTTGCCATGCAACTGATCGCCCCGCGCATTGGCGACTACACCCAGCGCTACCCCAAGGTCAAGGTGCACATCGAGGCCTCCAACCGCTACCTGGATTTGATCGACAACGGCATCGACGTGGCCGTGCGCACGCGTGAGATGGAACCCGACAGCAACATCACCATCCGCCGCTTGGCCACCACACGGCGCATTTTGGTGGCCTCGCCCAAATACCTCACGCGCATGGGCACGCCCCAGCACCCCAGCGATTTGTCAGCCCACCAACTGCTGGTGTACCTGCATGCCAACAACCCCAACGAATTGCGTTTCACCCAAGGCGACGCGGCGGTGGTGGTGCCGGCGCTGGGCTTGCTCGAGTCCAACGATGGCCAAATCTTGCGCGCTGCGGCGCTGGAGGGCACGGGCATCTTGGTGCAACCCACCTACATCGTGTTCGAAGACATCGTGGCCGGGCGCTTGGTGCCCATCCTGGACGACTGGGACTTGCCCCGCCTGCACATCAACCTGGCTTACCCCAGCCGCAAGCACTTGTCCGCCAAGGTGCGCAGCTTCATCGACTTCATGGTGGAAGAGTTTGAGCGCCACGACTACCAGCGCAAGTGGACGGGACACCAGGGGTTTTGAGACGTCACTCCGGCTGAATGCCCGCCGCTTTGATCAAGGGCACCCATCGGTCGAGGTCGCGCCGCAACACCGCTGTGGCGTCGTCGCCCACCAGCGCCAGGGGTTTGCCGCCGGCCTTTTCCAGGCGTTCCATCACGTCGGGTGAGGTGATGACCTTGCGCAGCTCGGTGCGCAAGCGGTTGAGTTCAGCCGCAGGCGTGCGCGCGGGCGCAAAGTAGCCAAACCATGACTCCAGCTCCAGGGGCGCCACACCGGTCTCGCGCAGGGTGGGCACCGTGGGATGCATGGGGGAACGGGTGGCACCCGACACCGCCAAGGCCTTGAGGCTGCCCGCATCCACATGCGTGCGTGCCGTGGGAGACAGATCAAAAAACACATCCACGCGTCCACCGATCAAGTCGGTGTAGGCGGGCTGTGCCCCGCGGTAAGGCACATGGGTGAGCTGCACACCGGCCAAATGCCACAAGGCGGCGGCCAAGATGTGTTGGCCCGAACCGTTGCCCGCCGAGGCGTAGCTCACTTTGTTGGGGTTGGCTTTGGCATAGGCCACCAGTTCGGCCAAGTTGCCAAAGGGCAAGTCTTTACGCGCCACCAAGGTGTAGCTGTAGGACACGGCCAAACCAATCGGCTCGAAGTCTTTCACCGGGTCGTAGCTCAGGTTTTTGTACAAACCGGCGTTGAGCACCAAGTTAGACACCGAGCCCATCAACAAGGTGTAGCCGTCGGCCGGCGCTTTGGCGGCCAGATCGGTGCCCACCAAGGTGCCTGAACCGGTGCGGTTTTCCACCACCACGCCGGGCTTGAACAGCTGGCCCAGTTTGTCGGCCAGCACGCGGGCCACAAAGTCAAAACCGCCGCCCGGGGGCTGCGGCACGATGACGCGGATGGCGCGGTTGGGGTAAGCGTCTTGGGCCAAGACGCGCAAGGGCAAAGCCCCCGCCAGCAAGGTGCCCAAGAGTTTCAGGTGGGTACGGCGTGAGCTGTGCATCTTCAACGCTCCAGCGGTTTGCCAGCCAACCAGTTGGCACCGCGGCGGTACAGGTCTTGCACCCCCTCCCCTTTGAGCATGGGCATGTCCATCTTCACGGTGTAGCCAATGCGGGTTTGGATGTAGGCCAGGTGGCGGTAGCCCTCGGGGAAATTGGCCAAGGCCGCTTGGTCCAACTGCAAGGTGGCCGCTGAGTCCACCGGGTCGACACGGTCTTTTTCATAAATGGGTTGGCGGTGCACCAAGCCCCACTGGCCGTTGCGCTCTTCAAAAAAGTCATAGAAGCGCCCGGTGCACACCACGTCACACAACACGCCTTCGATCAGGCCGCGCTGCGAAATGGTCATCTTGGTTTGCGCAATGGCGCGGGTACCTTGCACGTCAATGGAAGAACCGCCCAAGAAGTGCAGAATGCTCACGCCCTTGTTCCAGCCCTCGATGGTGACGCGGATGAACTCTTCAAATGGGCCCTGAAACCAGGTGGCCATCATCACGCCATCGTCGTGCCACACCGTGCGAAAACGGTCCCACAAACCGGCGTCGCGCCACACGGCCCAGTTTTCCACCAGTTGGCGAATTCGAAGTTGTTGTTCCATCTCGTGTGTCATAGCCAGTCCTTCCAGTTGAATGGCGCAGACTCTAGAAGCAGAGCCGCCCAGCGTCAACGCCTGAGCTGAAAATTAGTTTTGCGCTGGCTGCAAAAGAACCATCGTCCAATCGGTGACAGCGCCAAGTTTTATCCTCGGTTCCACTTGAGTCTTTCCAAGACAAGCCCATGCCCCTTTTGCAACACCCCCTGACTTCCCCTGTGTCTGCGGTTCGCCGCGCCCTGCTGGCCTTGGCCGGCAGTGTGTGCCTCGGCTTGAGCGCACAGGCCGACACCTTCCCCAGCAAAGCCCTCACCATCGTGGTGCCCTTCCCGGCGGGCGGCCCGACCGACGCCAATGCCCGCCTGATTGGCAAAGAGCTGTCCCAAGTGCTGGGGCAACCGGTGGTGATAGACAACCGCGCGGGTGCGGGCGGCACGGTGGGCTCCACCTGGGTGGCCCGCGCCCCGGCCGACGGCTACACCCTGCTGTGGGGCGGCACCAGCAGCTTGGTGGTGGCGCCAGCCCTCTACCCCAATTTGAACTACGACCCGGTCAAGTCGTTCCAACCCATTGGCATGGTGGTGCGCGGGCCCATGATGCTGGCCGGGCGCGCTGGCTTGCCCGCCAAAACCCTGCCCGAACTGCTGACCTACGCGAAGGCCAACCGCTTGACCTATGCCACCGCGGGCACCGGATCGATTGGCCATTTGGCCGGCGAGTTGTTTCAAGAAATGACGGGCGCGTCCCTGGTGCACGTGCCCTATCGGGGCGGCGCACCCGCGTTGAACGATGTGCTGGGTGGCCAAGTCGATTTGATTTTTGAGACCGCGCAGTTCATGACACCGCAGATCAAAGCCGGCAAGGTCAACACCTATGCCGTGGCTGGCAACAAACGCTACCCCGGCTTGCCCGACATTCCCACCATGAGCGAGCTGATGGGCAAAGCCTCGTGGGAAGCCTATTCATGGTTTGGTTTGGTCGCTCCGGCCAACACCCCGGCGGCCGTCACCGCCGTGCTGGAAAAAGCCCTGCTCAAGGTGGTGACCGAGCCCAACACCCGCGCGCAAATCGTGGCGGGTGGCTTGGAGCCGGTCAATTCCAGCGCTGAATTTTTAGGCCAAGCGATTGAGCAAGACCTCACCAAGTGGCGCACCATCGTCACCCGTCGCAACATCAAACCCGAGTAAGACCCACATGCGTATCCTGATTGCAGGCGCCGGCATTGGCGGCTTGATGACCGCGTTGGCCCTGGCCCAAAAGGGTTTTGACGTGGCGGTGTACGAACAAGCCGCCCAACTGGGCGAAGTCGGCGCGGGGGTGCAAATGAGCGCCAACGGCTCGCGCTTGTTTGACGAACTCGGCATTGGCGACGAACTCAGCGCGGTGGCCTGCCACCCCACTGGCAAAGAAATCCGCCTGTGGAGCTCGGGCCAAACCTGGCAACTGTTTGACCTGGGCGCCGAGTCGATCGCGCGCTACGGCCACCCCTACCTCATGCTGCACCGCGCCGACATGCACCGCGTGTTGGTCGATGCGCTGAACACGCTGCGTCCAGGTTGCGTGCACCTGAGCCACAAGGTCAAAGACATCCAGCAAGAAGGCCAGAGCGTGACCCTGCACTTTGAGCACGGCGCGTCGGCCGAGGGCGATGTGTTGATCGGCGCTGACGGCGTGCACTCGGTGGTGCGTCGCTGTTTGTTTGGCGCCGACCAACCGGTGTTCACGGGCTGCATGGCTTGGCGGGGTTTGATTCCTGCCCAACAGCTGTCGGCCCACTTGCAACGCCCGGTTGGCATCAATTGGGTGGGCCCGGGTCGCCATGTGGTGCACTACCCCGTGCGCCGGGGTGAGTTGGTCAACTTTGTAGGCATAGTGGAGCGCGACGACTGGCGAGAAGAGTCATGGAACCAACGCGGCACCCAAGCCGAATGCGCCCAAGACTTTGCCGGCTGGCACAGCGATGTGCAAGAAATGATTTCGCAGATTGAGACGCCCTACAAATGGGCCTTGATGGGTCGACCCCCTCTGCCCACTTGGCAGCAAGGGCGCATCAGCCTGTTGGGCGATGCCTGCCACCCCACCCTGCCCTTTTTGGCCCAAGGCGCCATGATGGCCTTGGAAGACGCCATCGTGTTGGCGCGCTGCTTGGAACGCTTCGCAGACTCTCCTGAGACCGCGCTGGCGCGCTACGAGGCCGTGCGCTTAGAACGCACCACCAAGATCTTGGTGGGCTCGACAGAGAATGCCAAACGCTTTCACAATCCCCTGCTGCGCGACGCCGCCGGGGCTCAAAGCTATGTGAGCAACGAATGGACCACCGAGAAGATCAACGCACGCTACACCTGGCTGTTTGAATACAACGCCGCCACGGTGTCGATTGACCCGGTATGAATTTTTGACGACGACAACAGGAGACCACCATGCAGACTTTCACTTTCAAACGCATTGCCACCGCCACTGCGGCACTGAGCCTGGCCGCTTGCGCCAACCTGGGCATGCACGACAAGAGTTGGACCACCTTGTACGACAAAGACAGCAACCTCAACGGCTACACCGTGGTGGGCGACGCCAACTGGCGCATACAGCACGGGCTGCTGCAAGCCGACTTGATTACCAAGGTGGGCCCCAGCTACTTGGTGACCAAGCAAAGCTTTGCCGACCAAGAAATTTATGCCGAGTTTTGGGTCGATTCACAGACCAACAGCGGCATCTTCATACGTTGCCAAGACCCGAAAAAAATTGGTGCCGACACCTGCTACGAAATCAACATTTGGGACACACGCCCAGATCCGTCGTACGGCACTGGCGCGATTGTGGATGTGGCCAAGGTCTCGCCCATGCCCAAAGCCGGCGGTCAGTGGAACACGCTGGAGATCACCGCCAAGGGCAACCGCCTGACCGTCAAACTCAATGGTGTGGTCACTGCCGACGCCACCGACAGCAAGCTCGCCAAAGGCAACTTGGCCTTGCAGTACGGCAGCGGCATTGTGAAATTCCGCAAAGTTTTGACGCGCCCGATCTGATCACGGTGCTTCGTGTGCAGCGGCGCTCGCAAGGGCCGCTTGCACAGCACAGCCCAAAGCGGCTGCGCACCTACACCGCGCAGTATTCGTTTTGAATGGCTTCGTCAGCCAACAAGGCTTGGGCACTGCCCTCGTGCACGATCAGGCCTTGGTCCAAGATGTAGGCGCGGTCAGACACCGACAGCGCCCGCGCCACGTTTTGCTCCACCAACAAAATGGTGATGCCCTGCGCCTTCATGCGTGCAAACAGCTCAAACATCTCGTCCACCAACACCGGCATGATCCCCTCGGACGGTTCGTCCAACAAAATCATGCGCGGCTCGGCCATCATGGCGCGAGCAATCGCCAGCATCTGCTGCTCGCCCCCTGACATCGACGTGGCCTCTTGCGACAAACGCTCTTTCAAACGCGGAAAGGTTTCGGCAATCACCTCGATGCGGGCATCGATGTCCACCTTGCGGCGGCTCGCCAACAAACCCAGCTGCAAGTTCTCGCGCACGGTGAGTGACGGCACGATGCGACGGTCTTCGGGCACATAGGCCAAGCCTTCGTGAAAGCGTGCATGGGCAGCTTGGGTCAGCAAGTCTTGTCCTGCAAACACGGCACTGCCTGTGCATTTCGTGACCAGCCCCATGAGCGTGCGCAAGGTGGTGGTTTTGCCCGCGCCGTTGCGCCCCATCAGCGTGACGATCTCGCCGGCATTGACGTGAAACGACACGTCCTGCACCACATGGCTGCGGTCGTACCACGCGTTCAAACCGCGAACGTCCAACAAAGGTGTGTGTGTTGTCATCATCAACCCTGACCTAAATAAACACGACGCACTTCGTCGTTGTTGCGAATGTCCTCGGGTGTGCCCTGGGCCAAAAATTCGCCGTGGTGCAGCACGATCAAACGCTCGCAAATGCCCATCACCAACTTCATCTTGTGTTCCACCAAGATGACGGTGCGTTCCTCGGCCAGTTGAACAATCAAGTCCATCATGGCGGCGGTCTCTTGGGGCGACATGCCGGCCGTGGGCTCGTCCATCAGCAGCAGCTTGGGCGACGCGGCCAGCGCCATGGCGATTTCCAGCGAGCGCTGCTGGCCATGGGCCAAGTCGGCCACGGTTTTGTCACGCAGCTGAATCAAGCCCACGCGTTCGAGCAAAGCATCGGCCTCGTCAATCGCTTCGCGCAACTGGTGGCGCGGCGTGAAGATGTCAAAGCGGCTGTAGCGCATTTGCGCAGCCACCCGCACGTTCTCATGCACGCTGAGTTGCTTGAACACGTTGGTGATTTGAAAGCTCTTGGCAATGCCACGTCGGGCGTATTCGTGCGGCGCCAGGCCGGTGATGTTTTGACCCTCAAAGAAGATCTCACCGGTGGTCGGCGTCAGGGCACCACTGAGCACATTGAAGAAGGTGCTCTTGCCCGCCCCGTTGGGCCCAATGATGGCAGTCAACTGGTTGGGGGCAAAAGTCACCGACACATCCGACAAGGCCTTGAAGTGGCCAAAGTGACGGCTGACATTGCGCACGTCTAAAAATGCAGGGGCCGTCATGCGTGCGCTCCCTTCAAAACACCGCGCTTGACCAGGGTGTGCATCCAAGTGCCCCAAATGCCGCGCGGGAAAAACAACACCAAGGCCATGAACAAGATGCCCACCACCGCCATCCAATAGCGGGTCAGCGTGGTCACCACGTCTTCCAGATACAAGAACACCCCCGCCCCCACAAACGGACCAAAGAAGGTGCCCATACCACCCAACAAGCACATCATCACCGCTTGGCCCGACTGCAAATAGTGCAGCGAATCCACCGGTACCACCGACAAGTGCAAGGCGCGCAAGGAGCCCGCCAATCCACAAATGCCGGCCGAGATGACAAACACCAGCAGCTTGGCGCGGTCCACGTCGTAGCCGCAAGCAGCCGTGCGCTTGTCGTTTTCACGAATCGCCTCGATCACCGAACCAAAGGGCGACGCCAACACACGCGACACCAACCACAAAGCCAGTGCCACAAAGAACAGCAAGATGTAGTACTTGGACATGGGGTTCAAAAAGTCCAAATGCACTGGCCCGATGTCAATGGCCTCGGGCTTGATGCCACGAAACCCGTTTTCACCGCCGGTCCACTTCTCGGCCTTGTAAAACGTGTAGTACACGATTTGCCCCAAGGCCAAGGTCACCATCGAAAAGTAAATGCCACGCGTGCGAATGGCGATGTAGCCCATCACCAAGCCCACCAGCAGTGCAGCCAACACCCCCACCACGATGGCGGGCAACCAATGCAGGTTGAAGAACACCATCGAGATGCCGGTGAGGTAGCCCCCAACCCCTAAAAAAGCCGCATGACCGAAGGACAACATGCCGGTGTAACCAAACACCAGGTTGAAGCCCACGGCATACAAGCCAAAGATCAAAATGTTCACGGCCAAGGCCTCGTAGGGCATGAGCAGCGGAAACACCAGCAAAAAGGCCAGCACAGCGCCAACCCGGTGACGCGCCACAAAGTTGACGCTGTCTTTGAACACTTCACTCATCCCAACGCTCCTGCTTTGCCAAAGAAGCCCTGTGGGCGAACCAACAACACCAAGGCCATCAAGACAAAGATCGACAACTCGGCGAATTCAGGCGCAAACAGCGAGGTCAGGCTGAACACCACACCCACCAACAGCCCAGCCACCACAGCACCCGGCAGCGAGCCCATGCCCCCCACCACCGTGACCACAAACGACTCGGCCAGTACCGGAATACCCATCTCAGGGTTCACCGCGCGTGTGGGTGCGGCCAGCACACCCGACAAACCCGCAATCGCCGTGCCCAAGCCAAACACCAAGAACCACACTTTGGCAATGTCTACCCCCAGCACCCGCACGATCTCTGAGTCGCGTGACCCGGCGCGGATGATCAAGCCATAGCGCGTTTTCTCGAGGAACAACCACAAGCCCACACTCACCACCGCCGTGGCAGCGATCAAAAACAATCGGTAGAGCGGAAAGTGGCCAAAGCCCAAGTTCACCGCACCGCGCAAAGCCGACGGTGTAGACGAAGGCAAACCTTCAATGCCAAACAGCACGCGCGCCACATCGATCAACACATACGACAAACCAAAGGTCAGCAGCAAGGGGTAATCAATGCCGCGCCCGTACAAGGGCCGCACCAAAAAGCGTTCGGCCAACAAACCGATCGCACCCACCACAATGGGTGCGATCAGCAGTCCCAGCACAAAGCTGCCGGTGAGCCCCAAGAAATAAACGCCTAAAAAAGCGCCCATCATGAAGAAAGCCCCGTGGGCAAAATTCACCACGGTCAACATGCCAAAAATCAGCGACAGGCCGATGGCCAAGAGCGCGTACAC
>CANFYL010000013.1 GCA_947451285.1 Comamonadaceae bacterium | reverse complement strand
GTTGTAGGACTTGCTGGTGGCATATGCAGCGCCGCCATCGGTCTGGGTTGGGGTATAAAAACTCCAGCTGCTCTTCTCGGCGTTCCACACCCATACCGTCGTGACGGCTGTGCCGTCATTGAGCGCATTGCTCACCGTGATAGGTGAAATTGCACCATTGCCCAGCAAATTCCAGCCAGACAAAACACTGATGGAGGTTTGGGTTTGGGCACTGCCACAGGCAATGCTCAAAGCGAACAAAGCCAATAATTTTCCAGCACGTAACTTCATCACTTTTGTCCAATTTGGAAATTTGTTTTTAAGGGTAGCACAGCACCGCTATATTTTTTAGACAAAGGGCCTGGTCAATGAAGTCAGATGCCAACGATCAGCGGAAAGATTGCTGGTTTTTAAATCAATGAATTTGAATTATTTTTTATCTACGTATTAAACATAAATCAGAAGAAATAATATTCAACATATGGAACTAACCGCCGTTGATCAAACTCACCACGCATTTGGATTCGAGTTTGCTCGACGAATGATCTAGATGTAATTTATCGATTAAATATCCACCCGCATCCAGAACCAAACGCAAGCAGTAACCAAGGCTATATTGCTGCCCAATAAACGAGCTTGATTGAGTGTGGCACTTGACAAACGACCACGAACCAATTGAAGCAATAGATAACAGACCGAAGCGACGCCCAACTGCGCAGTCTCAATACCCAAATTGAACCCCAGCAAAGTTACCATCCGATGCGCCGAGTCCAAACCGCGCTCAAGCAGTTCTCCAGAAAGCGCCAGCCCATGAATGAGTGCACAACAAAACACCATCAAAGGCCTGAGCCACACAGGACACTGAAAGTAATTGATGCCCCAGCGGTCGTAGGTCGCAACAAAAATAATCGTCAATGCAATAGCGGGCTCAATGATCGAGGGAGAAACTCGCCAGCCAGAGTAAAAGCACATGACCAAAGTCAGTGCATGTCCAAGCGTGAATGCCGTCAGTGTGGCCACAATTTGTCGAATACTGAACCCCGCCGATAGCACGACCAACAAAAAGAGCAAATGGTCCATACCCGACATGACATGGTGATTGCCGAGCATGAAAAAATCCAAAAGGTTCTGCATTGCAGAGCCTAAGATGACGGCGCTTGGATGCGTGGGATCCAGGGTAAACAAGTGCACCCGATCTCCCTTTTTAACTTTGATGCTGTAGAGCTGCTCACCTGGGTTAGCACCATAAAGATGCAATTCCAATCGGCCGTGATCGTCTTGATCCATATCTACTGGTTCGAACTTGCCCATCACTGTCAGATGGGTTGCAGGTACTTCATTCATGTCCTTAGGCGTAGATAAAGTGACCAACAGGTCTTGAATACCCAGTCGACGATCGCCACGTTGAATCCAAAGTTTCTTTTGAATTTCACTTTGGATCGCTGCTGAATGCTGGCTCAACTCTTGATCCGATAATTTTTGATCAAGATCTTCGTCTACCCCTTGAAATGCAGAGACCGGAATTGACAACATCAACATCATGCCCTGCGGCTGAAGAGTCAATGCCCCCTGCTGATCATTGATCAAATGCGCATGAGTCATCGCTGAAAAACACAAACTCAGCCAGATGAAAAAGCATTTACACCAGAGATGGAGGGGTCTAAATCGACAGAAAAACTGAGTAAGCATGGGTCAATTTGTGCTCAAAATGTGATGAACTATATCGATCAGTGGCTTCTAAGCTTGAATTTGAAATTCAACCATCCAAGAAAAATCACAAAAACTGCGCATGCTACAAAAAGTGATTCGTGATTCCCAATCACACCACCTAGCAACCCAACACACAGTCCTGAACCAAATCGCAGACCCAAGGCTGACATGTTAAATAAACCAATGATCCTGCCGCGAAAGGCGATGGGCGCTTGTAATTGCACGATGGTCTGCGCAGCCGAATTGGAGGTCAGCTCTGCGAATCCCGCCACAAAAAGCACAACCAGAGAAAAAATATAATTGCTTGACAGCGCAAATGCCGCCAATGAAACCGCCCAGACCAACGCGAAAAACATAGCCTTGCTGGTGCTCAACTTGCTCTGACTTCCTAGAAACTCCCACAACAAACCGGCGCACAGTGCCCCCATGGCATCTGCTGCGAGGAGCATGCTGTAAGTCATCCCAGGATCGCCCAGTCCCATGTCATTTGCATAGGCTGGCATTTGCGCCTGGTAGCTGTTTGAAACAAAGAATGAAGCACCTCCAGCCAGCAGCGTCATCATCCATACCTGTCGGCTGCTGGCGATCTCTTTCAGCGTCAAGAAGAGATCTTCCAATCCCCGAAAAGGTCGCGCGGGTGGTATTTCATTGAGGGGCCTGAATCGAGGCCCGCACGGCGCGTGAATCAACCAAATGAAGTGCGGGATATAGAGCAAACAGTTGGCGAGCAAACCATATTCAGGCCCCAACAAAATCATCAGTCCACCGCCCACGCCTGGCCCAACAATCAAGCCCACATAACGTGCAGTTGCCAGAGTTCTCACCGCACTGGGAAGAACCTCTTTGCCCACCAAGTCATGCAAGATGATTTGTGTGGCGGTACTCCAAAAAACGCCAGACAAGCCGTGGATCACCAATAAAAGCATCGCTAACCCAACTGTCAGGGTGTCCGTCATCAAAAGGTAAGCCCACGCCGCAGAGCACCCCATGAACATGATCAAGCCCACCTGAATCAACCGTCTTGGATCGTACCGATCAGCCAAGGCACCTGCAGGGAGTGAAAAAACAAGATACGGAATCCAGTGAGATAAAACTGCAAAACCCCCGAGCACTGGCGAGTTAAATTTCTCAAACATGACCCAATAACTGATCACATGCTCCACGTTATCAGCCATCATGGTCAACAAAAAACCTATGACCAAATGTCGGTATTGAGGCAATCGCAAGGCCTCAAAAGAAGTATGCCTATTAGGTTGTAAATGCATGCGATTTCAGAGTGAGTTAGGCATAGCGACTCACTATACACAAGCCACCTTTAAAGCAATACGAAACGACACCTTGGCCAATCGCAGAAACTGTGCGGACGAAAAAAAAGCAACTGCCCTGAGACAGTCGCTTTAATTTGATGGAGGCGCGACCCAGAGTCGAACTGGGCTAAACGGATTTGCAATCCGGTGCATAACCGCTTTGCTATCGCGCCATATCTTTGACGAAAAAGGGAAGCGGTTGCTTCCCTTATCTATTTGGAGCGGGAAACGAGGCTCGAACTCGCGACCTCAACCTTGGCAAGGTTGCGCTCTACCAACTGAGCTATTCCCGCATGAAGACTGCATTGTAGCGTGTTTTTTCACAAAACAATGCGTCAATAAACTTTTCAATGCTTCACCGCTTCAGATTTGGGCGGATCCACATTGGCAGTTGCAGCTAAGGCGGGCGCGTCATCGGGTAAGGGTGTAGGCATTCTTTCCAGAGCAATCTCCAGCACCTTATCGATCCACTTCACAGGCACGATCTCCAAGCCATTCTTGACGTTCTCAGGGATTTCTTGCAGGTCTTTGAGGTTTTCTTCTGGAATTAATACAGTCTTGATACCACCGCGCAAAGCAGCCAAGAGTTTTTCTTTCAAACCACCAATACCGGTGACCTCGCCCCGCAAGGTAATTTCACCGGTCATGGCCACATCAGCGCGCACGGCAATACCTGTCAAGGCAGACACCAAGGCCGTTGTCATGGCGGCGCCAGCACTCGGTCCATCTTTGGGAGTTGCTCCATCTGGCACGTGAATATGAATATCGCGTTTCTCAAGCAAGTCGTCAGAAATACCCAAACGTCGTGCACGGCTTCTCACCACTGTGCGGGCGGCCTCAACTGACTCTTTCATCACATCGCCGAGTGAACCTGTGCGGGTGATAGTGCCCTTACCGGTCATAACTGCTGCTTCGATGGTGAGCAAATCGCCCCCAACTTCAGTCCAAGCAAGTCCAACCACCTGCCCTACTTGGTTGAGTTGTTCAGCCCGACCGTAGGTATATTTGCGAACTCCTAAAAAGTCGTGCAGGTTGTCGGCATTGACCTTGACTTGTGGCTTCATCTGTTTGAGCAACAACGCCTTGACCACTTTGCGGCAAATCTTGGAGAGATCTCGTTCCAAAGATCTCACCCCAGCTTCACGCGTGTAGTAACGAACGATGTCACGCACGGCTGACTCGTCGACCATCAGTTCTTCGTCTTTGACACCATTATTTTTCATTTGCTTTGGCAACAAATACCGCATGGCAATATGTGTTTTTTCGTCTTCGGTGTAACCCGACAGGCGAATCACCTCCATGCGATCTAGCAAAGCTGGCGGTATGTTCATCGAGTTGGAGGTCGCCACAAACATGACATCACTCAAGTCATAGTCCACCTCGACATAGTGGTCACCAAACTTGTTGTTTTGCTCTGGGTCCAACACCTCTAACAAGGCGCTAGAAGGGTCACCTCTGAAGTCGGTACCGAGTTTGTCCACCTCATCGAGCAAGAAAAGTGGGTTGCGCGTGCCCACCTTGGTCAAGCTCTGTAAGACTTTACCGGGCATCGCGCCAATGTAGGTGCGGCGATGTCCCCGAATCTCGGCTTCATCACGCATTCCTCCTAAGGCCATGCGCACATATTTGCGCCCTGTGGCCTTCGCAATCGATTGTCCCAATGAAGTTTTACCGACACCAGGAGGGCCAACCAAGCAGAGAATAGGCGCTTTGACTTTGTCAACACGTTGTTGCACCGCAAGATATTCCAAGATGCGATCTTTGACTTTGTCCAGACCGTAGTGGTCCTCATTGAGCACGCCCTCTGCATTGCCTAAGTCATGTTTGATTTTGGTTTTCTTACTCCATGGCAAGCCAACCAACACATCAATGTAGTTACGTACCACGCTGGCTTCGGCCGACATGGGCGACATGAGTTTGAGCTTTTTCAGCTCTGCTTCGGCTTTTTTACGCGCCTCAACAGGCATACGGGCAGCCTTGATCTTCTTTTCGATTTCTTCAATGTCAGCGCCCTCTTCGCCTTCGCCCAACTCTTTTTGAATGGCTTTAACTTGTTCGTTGAGGTAGAAATCGCGTTGATTTTTTTCCATCTGGCGTTTGACACGGCCACGAATTTTCTTGTCAACGTTAAGAATGTCGACTTCACGCTCGAGTTGTTCGAACAAGTTTTGCAAACGGTCGCGCACCTGTGCCAAGTCCAATACCAGTTGCTTGTTTTCTAACTTGAGAGGCAGGTGAGCCGCAATTGTGTCTGCCAAGCGGCCAGGGTCATCAATGCTGGCGATCGATGTCAATATTTCAGGGGGGATTTTTTTGTTCAGTTTGACGTACTGGTCAAACTGTTGCATGACTGCGCGACGCAATGCTTCGACTTCACTGTCGGTTTCAACGGGCAAGACTTCTACAGGTGTGAGATTGGCGGTGAAGTGTGATTCGCCATCTTCAATGCCATTGACACGTGCGCGTTGCTGGCCCTCTACCAACACCTTCACGGTGCCATCGGGCAGTTTGAGCATTTGCAAAATGGTAGAAACGCACCCCACTTCAAACATGTCGGCCACCGACGGTTCGTCTTTGGCTGCTGCCTTTTGGGCTACCAGCATGATGCGCCGCTCAGCGGCCATGGCAGATTCAAGCGCCTTGATGCTTTTAGGGCGCCCAACAAAGAGGGGGATCACCATGTGGGGAAAAACCACCACGTCACGCAAAGGCAACAAGGGCAGGTCAATGGGGGTAGCAGGCAGCGGGGGGTGTCCAGACATGGTCAACCTTCATGTAAAAAGGGGACAAGCACTGGACCTGTCCCCGGGATGAATCGTTTAGGCCTTTTTTGCGGCCTCTCGGTAGACCAACAATGGGGGTTTGTTTTCGTCAATGGTTGCTTCTTCAACCACCACTTTTTCGACATTGCTGGTGTTGGGTAATTCAAACATGGTGTCGATCAGAGATAGTTCAAGGATAGAACGCAAGCCACGCGCACCCGTTTTACGCGCCAAGGCCTTCTTGGCAATAGCACGCAGTGCGTTTGGACGAATTTCAAGTTCCGCGCCCTCCATGGCAAACAACTTGCCATATTGCTTAACCAAAGCATTTTTGGGTTCTGTCAAGATCTGCACCAGAGCATCTTCGGTCAACTCGGCCAAGGTGGCGACGACGGGCATGCGCCCCACCAACTCAGGAATCAAGCCAAATTTGATGATGTCTTGAGGCTCTACTTCACCAAACACCTCGGTCAGACTGCGGCTTTCTTTGCTTTTAACGGTTGCGCCAAAGCCAATTCCTGAAGCCTCGGTCCGGTTTTCGATCACCTTTTCAAGCCCCGCAAACGCACCACCACAGATGAACAAAATATTGGTGGTGTCAATCTGCAAAAAGTCTTGGTTGGGGTGCTTGCGCCCACCTTGCGGCGGAATGCTGGCCATGGTGCCTTCAATTAACTTGAGCAACGCCTGCTGCACGCCCTCACCCGAAACATCACGCGTGATGGATGGGTTGTCTGACTTGCGAGAAATTTTGTCGATCTCATCGATATAGACAATGCCACGCTGAGCTCGTTCAACATCGTAGTTACAGCTTTGCAGCAACTTTTGGATGATGTTTTCGACGTCCTCACCGACATAACCGGCTTCGGTCAAGGTGGTGGCATCGGCCATGACAAATGGAACGTCCAACATGCGCGCCATGGTTTGTGCAAGCAATGTTTTGCCAGATCCGGTGGGGCCGATCAGCAAGATGTTGCTTTTTGAAAGCTCGACATCTTCTTTTTTGGCCCCCTCTTTGTGCTTCAAACGCTTGTAGTGGTTGTAAACCGCAACCGCCAAGGTTCGTTTGGCGGGTTCTTGCCCAATCACATAATTGTCAAGATTGGCCTTAATTTCAGAGGGTGTGGGTAAGTCACCGCGCGTCTCAGTTGCCAGATCACCTGCAGGAAGTTCATCACGAATGATCTCATTGCACAAATCTATGCATTCATCGCAAATAAAGACCGATGGCCCTGCGATGAGTTTTTTAACCTCGTGCTGGCTCTTTCCGCAAAAAGAGCAGTAGAGGTTTTTTTCGCTAGAAGCGCCTTTTTTGTCAGCCATGGGGGTGTTGTGCGTATGTGCTGAAAATAATTGAGCTGATGATAACCAAATCAAGGACGTTGTTGGAGAGCGAGCGGGCCATCTACTTCGTCGTTTGAAACGGACACTTCAACGTATTTAGGCGCGCTGGCTGATGACTTGGTCAACCAATCCGTAGTCTTTGGCTTCGTCAGCGCTGAGGTAGTAGTCACGCTCAGTGTCGCGCTCGATTTTCTCCAACGGCTGTCCAGTACGCTCCGCTAAGATGCGATTGAGTTGCTCACGGGTTTTCAAGATTTCACGCGCATGAATTTCAATTTCAGTGGCTTGACCTTGCGTCCCCCCCAATGGCTGGTGAATCATGACCTTGGAGTTGGGCAGCGAGAAGCGTTTGCCTTTTTCACCAGCAGCCAACAAGAATGCGCCCATGCTTGCAGCCATGCCGATGCACAAGGTGGAAATTTTCGGTTTGACAAAATTCATCGTGTCAAAGATGGCCATGCCCGCGCTCACCGAACCTCCCGGAGAGTTGATGTACAAAGAAATGTCCTTGTCTGGGTTTTCACTCTCTAAAAACAGCAACTGAGCCACCACCAAATTGGCCGTTTGGTCATTGACAGGACCCACCAAAAAAATGACGCGCTCTTTGAGCAAGCGTGAATAAATGTCATAAGACCGCTCGCCGCGGCCTGACTGCTCGATCACCATGGGGATCAGCCCCAGGGCTTGTGTATCCAGTGTGCTCATAGTGTTTCCTTGTAAAGGGTGAAAGTTCAAGATTGACCCATCAATTCGTCAAACGATACCGCTTTGTCGGTGACCTTGGCCTTGGAGAGGATGAAATCAGTCACATTGTTCTCAATCACGATGGCTTCGACTTCGCCCAATCGGCTCATGTCGCTGTAGTACCACTTCACCACATCCGCAGGCTTTTCATAGCTCGAGGCCAATTCTTCAATGTGAGACTTGATCTGCTCTGCCGTGGCGTGCAGTTCATGGCTGCGCACCAACTCAGCAACCACCAATCCCATGCGTACGCGCTTTTCGGCTTGAGGGCGGAAAATATCGTCAGGAATGGGGGCTTTTTCAGCATCTTTGATGCCACGAGATTTCAAATCAGATCTGGCACTTTCGATCATGCGATCGAGTTCGGCTTGCACACTGGCCTTGGGCAGATCGAGTTCAGCCACACCAACCAGTGCGTCCAATGCTGCCTGTTTGTTACGACCCAGTAAACGGAACTTCACCTCTCGTTGCAAGTTGTTTTTGATGTCGGCACGTAGGCCCGCCACACTCGCATCAGCCACGCCCAAAGACTTGGCCAACTCATCGGTCACTTCCGGCAGGTGAGCGGCTTCCACCTTTTTCAAGGTCACCAAGAAGTCTGCTTGTTTACCTGCCACATCTTTGCCGTGGTAATCGGCAGGAAAGTTCAACGGGAAGGTTTTACTTTCGCCTGATTTCATACCACGCACGGCGTCTTCAAACTCTTTGAGCATTTGGCCTTCGCCCAGCAAAAACTGAAAATCTTCAGCCTTACCGCCCTGGAAAGGTTCACCGTCTATCTTGCCTTCAAAATCAATCGTTACGCGGTCGTTGTCCTCGGCCGCACCCGTCAAGCCGCGCTGGGCAAAAGTACGACGCTGCTTGCGCAAAATTTCAATGGTTTTGTCAATGGCGGCATCGGTCACTTCAGCGGATGCTTTTTCTACCTGAATGCTGGCCAAATCACCCATCTTGACTTCGGGGTAGATCTCAAAGACAGCCTCAAAAGCCATCTGACCTTCGGGAGAGCCTTCTTTTTCAGAAATACGGGGCTGGCCAGCAACCCGCAGTTTGGCTTCATTCGTGGCAGCAGCAAAGGCTTCGCCAACTTTGTCGTTCATGACCTCGTAGTGGGTGGAGTATCCATAACGTTGGGCCACGATATTCATGGGAACCTTGCCAGGGCGAAAGCCATCAATCTTGACTTGGCGCGCCACACGCTTGAGGCGCAAGTCGACTTCCTTGGCAATGACATCGACTGGCAACGTGAGGGTGATCTTGCGTTCCAGTTTTTCTAAAGTTTCAACGGTCACAGCCATGTGGTTTCTCCTAAATTGGCATTGTTGACAACCGCCCTCAAGAGGCCAATTGCCATGAATCATGTGGTGCGCGGGGCGGGACTCGAACCCGCACAGTATTGCTACCGTCAGGACCTAAACCTGGTGCGTCTACCAATTTCGCCACCCGCGCGGGTTTTACTCAAAGAACAACGGGCGGTCTTTGTGCAAGACCACCCGTTTGAAATCGGTCAACCTGATATTTTATCCGTTTAAGCCGAGCTTTTTGGCCGCTCCACGCGGAACCACGCCGCATACATCGCGGGCAAGGCCAACAAGGTCAGGACGGTGGCCAGTGCCAACCCGCCCATGATGGCAACAGCCATCGGGCCCCAAAACACACTTCGGGTGAGTGGAATCATGGCCAGCACTGCAGCAGCAGCGGTCAGCACAATAGGGCGCAAGCGCCGAACAGCCGACTCCACAATGGCTTCCCAGGCAGGAACACCACTGGCTCGGTCTTGTTCGATTTGGTCAATCAAGATCACTGAATTGCGCTGAATCATGCCCATCAGCGCAATCACTCCCAACAAAGCGACAAAACCAAATGGTCGGTCTAGTGCCAGAAGCGCAGCAGCCACCCCAGCCAAACCCAATGGGCCCGTCAAAAACACCAACAACGACCGACTGAAGCTTTGTAATTGCAACATGAGCAAGGTGAAGGTGATGAATAGCATCAAAGGCATGCCAGCAGAGATAGAGCTAGACCCTTTGGCACTTTCCTCTACAGCCCCGGCTACCTGAATTCGGTAGCCAGAATCTTGGGTTTGCGACCACTGCGCCTCCAACTTCTGCAACTCTGGCAGCAACTGCTGGGTCACAGTGGCGCCCTGTAACCCCTCAATGATGTCGCACTGCACAGTGATTGCATATTCACGACCTTCGCGCCACATGACTCCTGGCTCCCAGGAAAAAACGGGTTTGGCAACTTGGGTCAACGCCACCATGCGTCCGCTTGCTGTGGGCACGTAAGCATTGTTCAAATCACTGATCGCATCACGCTCTTCTTGTGGTTGGCGCAACACGATGTCGATTAACTTGTTGTCCTCACGAAATTGCTCAACCGTGGAGCCGACCAGCAAGGTGCGCGCCGCTTGAGCCAGCGATTGACTGGTCACACCCAAGGATCGGGCCTTGGCTTGATCCACCTCTAAACGAATGACCTTCACAGATTCATTCCAGTTGTCGTTCACGCCACGGGTGGTGGTGTTGGCGCGCATCAAAGCCTTGACCTCTTCAGCGTGCTGACGCAGCACCACAGGGTCTGAACCAACAACTCTGAACTGCACCGGATACGGAACAGGTGGTCCACTGGGCAACAATTTCACACGGGCACGAGCCTCGGGAAACTCTTGTGCAAGCATTGCGGGCAGAGCCAAACGCAAAGACTCACGCCGCTTCAAATCTTGCGGCACCACGATCAGTTGCGACACATTGGTTTGCGGAAACACTTGATCTAGCGGCAAATAAAAACGTGGCACACCCGAACCAATCCATGAGCTGACCGACTCCACGCCCGGCTCTTTCAGCAAACGTTGCTCAACAGCCCGGGTCACTGACTCGTTGAGTTTGAAAGATGCACCCTCTGGAAACCAAAGATCCACCAAAATTTCAGGGCGGCTTGAGTCTGGGAAGAACTGCTGTTGTACGCGTCCCATCCCAACCAGCCCCAGAGCAAACAACAAGACAGTGATGCCAATCGCCTTCCAACGGTTCACAACGCACCAAGTTACCCACTGGCGGAAACGCTGGTAGAAAGGTCCATCGAACAACTCGTGCTCAGCGTCTTGCTCTGCGTGAGGTTTAACTTTGAGCAACAAGGTCCCTAAATAGGGAACAAAGTAGACCGACACCCACCAACTCAGCAACAAGGCGATCACCGTCACAGCAAAAATAGCGTACGTGTACTCCCCCACCGTCGACTTGGCCAACCCAATGGGCAAAAAGCCAGCGGCGGTAATCAGGGTGCCCGTCAACATCGGCATGGCCGTGACTTCATAGGCAAAGGTGGCCGCACGAACGCGGTCATAACCCTCTTCCATTTTTCGCACCATCATCTCTACAGCAATGATGGCGTCATCAACCAACAAACCAAGAGCGATGATCAAAGATCCAAGCGAAATTTTGTGTAAACCAATGCCCAAATAATGCATCGCCAAGAAAGTCATGGACAGCACCAACGGAATGGTAATGGCCACCACCAAACCAGGACGAATGTCCACATGCCAACCAAGACGTCCCCCCTTATGCAACCCCAATGACACAAAGCTCACCAACAAAACGATGAGCACTGCCTCAATCAATACCCCCACAAACTCACCGACGGACTGTTTGACAGCCTTGGGTTGGTCTTGCAGCGACACCAAGCGCACGCCAGCTGGCAAGCTGTGTTCGATTTTTTGCGTGGCAGCCTCAAGCGATTTTCCTAACGCGATGATGTCGCCACCCTTGGTCATCGAGACTCCCAAAGCAATCACAGACTGGCCCTGGTGATGCACCTTAGCAAAGGGTGGATCAATGTAGCCACGCTGCACGGTAGCAATATCTCCCAAACGCAGTTGCTGCCCTGAGCTGCCGCGAATCGGCATGGCTCGCAGTTGCTCCACCGTTTCAAACTGGCCTTCAATACGAACCTGCAATACATCCAAGGGCGCTTGGACCGTGCCTGCGTTTTCGATCGCATTTTCTTGACCTAACTGGGCCAACACCGCACCAATATCAAGCCCAAGTTGAACGAGGCGCTTTTGGGGGATTTCGACAAATATTTTTTCGTCTTGTACGCCGTACAACTCCACCTTGGCCACATCAGCCACGTGCAAAAGTTGCTGCCTTACATCGTCAGCAAAGCGCTTGACTTCTGCTGGCTCAAAGCCTGGCGCGTCCAGAGCATAGATCACGCCAAACACATCACCAAACTCATCGTTAAAAAACGGTCCTTGTACCCCGGAAGGCAAGGTGTAACGAATGTCACCAATTTTTTTACGCAGGGTGTACCAAACCTGCGCAACCTCACTCGGCTTGGATGAGTCTTTGATTTGGAAAATAATTTGTGATTCGCCAGGTTTGGAATAGCTGCGAATCTTGTCGGCATAAGGCACCTCTTGCAGGGTCCGCTCCAACTTGTCGGTCACCTGCTCAGCCACCTGCTGCGCAGTAGCACCTGGCCAGTAGGTTCTTACCACCATGGCGCGAAAGGTAAAAGGTGGGTCTTCGTCTTGGCCCAGTTGAAAGTAAGCCGCCACCCCCAACACCATCAACACCACCATCAAATAGCGTGTCAGGGCCGGGTGTTCCAGTGCCCATTGAGAAAGATTGAATTTATTCACAGCAGGACTCATTTGCGCGCTTGAAACAGCGACACTTTTTGCCCGGGATTGAGTGCATGCACGCCCGAAACCACCACTTGGTCCCCATTCTTCAACCCAACACTGACCACCACGTCATTGGCCTCTGCCGAGTGCACTTCGACGGTTTGTGCGCTGACCGTCATGCTGGATGGGTTGAGTAACCACACCGAAGTCATATCGCCGTCACGTCGCAAAGCACTGGTAGGCAAGGTCACACGAGGCACCCCCAAGCTCATTGCAGCAGAAGGGAGCGTCACAGTGACGGTGGCACCCAGCAGCACATCCGTGTCGTCGCGACCAAGGTCAGCAGGCAGCATCGCCTTGACCATAAAGGTGCGCGTGACCGGGTCGGCGCTGGCGGCCACATCACGCAGTTTGGCTTTCAAAGATTTGCCACTGTTCCAAAAACGCACATCCACCAAGCTGCCAGGCTTGAGTGAGGCCAGTTTGTCTTCTGGTACCGAGAACACGACATCTCTAGGCCCATCCATCGCCAGTCTCACCACGGATTGTCCCGCTGCCAATACTTGTCCAGCATTCGCTTCTACCGCCGTGATCACACCAGCGCCATCGGCCCGCAAATGTGTGTAATTGGATTGGTTGGCCTGCACTGCGTTTTGTGCTTGCGCTTGTTGCCATTGAGCATGCGCTGCTTTGAAGGAAGCCTCTCTGCGTTCCAACTCGGCTGCGCTGATAAAACCTTGTTTGAACAGATCCTGATAACGATGGAGGTCTGCCCCGGCCAGATCACGGTTGGTTTGAGCAACCTGCAGTTGCGCTGCTGTTGCCTCAGATGCCAAACGATAGTCCTGAGGATCGAGGTGCGCCAGTTCTTGCCCTGCATTAACCCGCTGACCCAATTCAACGGCACGATGGAGTAACTTGCCAGCCACACGAAAGCCCAACCCAGTCTCAACGCGGGCACGAATTTCCCCTGAAAACTCAAGTCCTAACTCTGAACCCGCAGCCCCCACGGTGATGACCTTCACGGAACGAACAGGATCTTGTTGTGGCTCGACTTTGTGGCACCCGGTCAAACAAAGAATAAAGACACATGCAGCGAGCGCACGACCAAAACTCAAGGAAAAACAAAACATAAAGTATTCTAAATTTAATGACTGGATGGTTAGTAATTTTAATGAATGGGTTAACCCTGTCAAGCGACAATCCCACGCAAACCATGTCGAGCATTGACCATTACGAAAACTTCCCTGTGGCATCCTGGCTATGTCCAGCCCATCTGCGCGCCCCCGTCATGGCCATCTATCACTTCGCCCGCACTGCTGATGACTTGGCAGATGAGGGTGATGCGCCAGCACACCACCGTTTGACAGATTTGTCAGAGTTTCAACACGACTTGGGCCAATGCTTTTCAAACTCCCAAGTCCAGAGCCAACGTTGGCCTGAATTGTTTGCAGCCTTATCGCAGGCCATCCAGCAGCACCAGTTGCCAGCTCAGCACTTGCATGATTTGTTGGATGCCTTTGAACAAGACGTGGTCTACACCAGCGTTGGTCAGGGTTATCGCACGCGGGGCGAGTTGCTTGACTATTGCCGTCGGTCGGCCAATCCTGTGGGTCGCTTGATGCTTCACCTGTACGGCGTGACCGACGACACTTCTCTCCATCAAAGCGATGCCATTTGTACGGCACTTCAACTCATTAACTTTTGGCAAGACCGCTCACAAGACTTGGCGCGCGGACGAGACTACTTGCCCGCGGGGCACACACTAGAGCAAGAGCTGAAATTTGCCCGCATGTTGATGATGCAGGGCGCCCCCTTGACCAAGCGCATCAAAGGTCGTGGAGGCTGGGAACTTCGGGCCGTGGTGCAAGGTGGCTTGTGTATTTTGGACAAACTCGACGCGCAACAAAGTCATCCGCGCTTAATGCGCGCGGACTACCTCCGCATCGCATGGCGGTGTTGGCGCATGTGAGTGACTGAGCTCAGATAATTCAACTGTCATGACACCTCAACATTACGTTCAACAAAAAGCTGCATCGTCGGGCAGCAGCTTCTATTACGCCTTCTTGTTTCTGCCACCACAACGCCGTGCTGCCATCACCGCGTTCTACGCTTTCTGTCGCGAAGTGGATGATGTGGTGGACGAGGTGAGCGACCCTGGCGTGGCCAGCACCAAACTGGCATGGTGGCGCAATGAGGTGCATCAAGCCTTTGCTGGCAAGCCACAGCACCCGGTCATGCAAGCTCTGTGGCCTCTGTGCGCAGAGTTCGGCATTGAAGAGGCCATGTTGCAGTCGGTGATCGAGGGGTGTGAAATGGACCTCACCCAAACCCGTTACCTTGACTACCCCAACCTCACACGCTATTGCCATTTGGTCGCTGGCGTGGTGGGCGAAGTGTCTGCCCGTATATTCGGACAGACTGACCCCAACACCACAGCCTATGCACATGCGCTGGGACAAGCATTTCAGATCACCAACATCATCCGCGACGTGGGGGAGGACGCACTGCGTGGTCGTATTTATTTGCCCGTGTCAGAGCTTCAGCAATTCGAGGTCAAGGCGCACGAGTTGCTCAACCGTCTCGAGTCTGAGCGTTTTCAAGCCCTCATGCAATTCCAAGCCCAACGCGCTCATGCCCTGTATGACCAGGCACTGGGACTGCTTCCAGCCAAAGATTGGCAAACACAAAAACCAGGCTTGATGATGGCCAGTATCTACCGTACCTTGTTGCGTGAAATTGAAGCCAAAAAGTTTCCCGTGCTGCGTCAGCGCGTCGCGCTGACCCCGCTGCGTAAGCTCTGGCTCGCCTGGAAGATGCAGGCACTGGGTCGCTTCTAAATCCACGTGCCCATGAAACACCTACGCATCGTGGGCGCTGGCTGGGCGGGACTGGCCGCTGCCGTGGCCGCGGTGCAAGACGGTTGGCAGGTAGATCTCTACGACACGGCCCATTCACCGGGAGGACGCGCACGCAGCCTAACCCAGTGCTTTGCCGGCCATCGGCTGGACAACGGACAGCACGTGCTGATTGGTGCCTACCGCGACACGCTGGCGTTGATGCACACAGTGGGCCTTGAACCCAAGGTGCTGCTCAAGCGCGTCCCCCTGAATCTGCGATTTGCCAATGGACAAGGACTTGCCCTGCCAGACCTCGCCGCGCCATGGAACGCGTTGGCAGGCATCGTGCTTGCGGCGGGATGGCGCTGGACCGACAAGCTCAGCTTGCTCAGGGCTTGCTGGCAATGGCAACGCAATGACTTTGGCTGCGACGCCACTTGGACGGTAACGCAGTTGTGCGCTTACAGCACGCTCACTTCACGTGTGGTGCAACAAATGGTCGAGCCCTTGTGTTTGTCGGCCTTGAACACCCCCTGCAACAAAGCCAGTGCCCTGGTTTTCTTACGAGTTTTGCGCGATGCGCTGCTCGGTGGTCCAGGCAGTGCCGACTTGCTGATTCCCACCACCGACTTGAATGCCCTGCTCCCCGATGCGTGTGTCCGCTGGTTACAAGAGCACGGCGCACAGGTCCACCTTGGCCGTCGTGTCACCACAGCCGAATTGCCATCAACGGACATTCAAACCCATCATGACCAAGCCTTTGTTTTGGCCTGTCCCTCTTGGGAAGCCGCGCGGTTGACCGCAAACATCTATCCAGCATGGTCCCAGCAAGCTGCCAACTTGTCTCATACGGCCATTACCACGGTCTATCTACATTGCACCGATATGGGCTTTGAAGGCCTGACGCAACCCATGCTCGCATTGCAAAGTGACGCAAAACAACCCGCGCAGTTTGTGTTTGACCGTGGAGCGCTTACGCAACAACCGGGTTTACTGGCCTGTGTCGTCAGCGACAGCCAAGGTGAGCGTGACGACATCGCTTGGCGCGTACAACAACAAGTGGCGCAACAACTGGGTCTGTCATCGCTGCACATCGTTCAAACCGTGGTGGAAAAGCGCGCCACGCTGGCCTGCACACCCGCCCAACTGCGACCACAGTCGCGCATTGCACAAAATCTATTTGCCTGCGGGGACTACGTGCGCGGCCCCTACCCTTCGACCCTAGAAGGCGCAGTGCGCTCAGGGCAACAGGTAATCGCACAACTGCGTGACCGCTGACACTGTCAGCGGCTGAGGCGAGTCGTGCGGCCAATCGCGGGCATGGGTATTGACCCACACGGTTTGCATCCCCACGGAGCGGGCACCTACCGCATCAGCCAGCACGTCGTCTCCCACGTGCAAGACCGCTTGGAGCGGAAGCGCAAGGCGCTGCGCTGCAGCTTCAAAAATACGAGGATCAGGCTTGGCCACACCGCAGTCACGCGCACTCACTGACGCCTGAAAGTAAGTCCCCACTGGGGTTCGAAACACATCGGCATTGCCATTAGACACAGCAACCAACGGGTAGCGCGCCGCAAGTCGCGACATGGTCTGCACCACGCCATCAAACAAAAACACCTGATTGCGAGCCGCAAAGAAAGCTTCAAATGCGGCCTCGGCCAAATGTTCGGCCTCGCCTGCACGGCGCAGACTTTCGCGGATGGATTCCAAGCGGAGAAAACTCAAATCATGGCTGCGATCGGGATGACGGGCATCGATCAGGGCACGAATCTCTCGTCGCAACGCCAAGTCAGCAGATAAAACCGCCGTTTGCGGAGCATGGGTGGCAAGCCAGTTAGCGAGTATTTGGTCGGCATGCGCGATCGTAGGGGCAATAGGCCAGAGCGTGTCGTCAAGGTCGAACGTAATGGCTTGAATTTTGTGTGGGTCAATCATGGCTCGGCGAGAATACAGCATGCTGATCAAACCTGCTTTCTCCCCCGAACCCCCTTACGCACATGGGCAAGCCCTGCGTACTGCTGTGTTGCTGTGCAATTTGGGCACCCCAGACGCCCCCACCGCCAAAGCGCTTCGCACCTATTTGGCCGAATTTTTGGGCGATCACCGCGTTGTAGAAATCCCACGCCTGATCTGGTTGGCCATTTTGCACGGCATTATTTTGCGTGTGCGTCCCGCCAAGTCAGCGCAGAAATACGCCAGCATTTGGACACCTGAGGGCTCACCCCTGAAGGTGTGGACAGAACGCCAAGCCCAAGCGTTGCAACACGCCTTCAACAAACAAGGCGAAGACATCATCGTCGACTACGCCATGCGCTACGGCAGCCATAACATCCCGTCTCAGTTGGATGCGCTCAAAGCCCAAGGCGCCTCACGCGTGTTGCTGCTCCCGGCTTACCCACAATACTCTGGCACCACCACCGCCAGCGTGTTCGATGCCGTCTATGCCTGGGGTTTGAGCACCCGCTTGCTGCCCGAGTTTCGCTTCATCAACCATTACCACGACGACGCAGGTTATATCAACGCACTGGCTGAGCGTGTACGCAAGCACTGGGCTGAGCACGGCCAAGCCGAACAACTGGTCATGAGTTTTCATGGCGTGCCAGAACGCACCTTGCAATTGGGCGACCCTTACCACTGCGAGTGCTACAAAACTGCGCGATTGTTAGGCGAGTCTTTGGGCCTGCGCAAAGAACAATACAAAGTGACGTTTCAATCACGTTTTGGCAAAGCCAAGTGGCTTGAGCCTTACACCGAACCCACGCTCATCGCCATGGCACAACAAGGTGTGAAACGGGTGGATTTGATATGTCCTGGCTTCACCAGCGACTGCCTCGAAACCCTTGAAGAAATTGCACAAGAAGCTCAAGAGGCATTTCATACAGCAGGCGGAGAGACCTTCCACTACATTCCTTGCCTCAACGACAGTCCAGAGTGGGTAAATGCCATGCGCAATCTATGCCTGCAACACATGGGAGGCTGGCCCATGCCCGCAAGCTCTGAGCACGTCAACGCGGCAAGTCGGGAGCGTGCTTTGGCGCTTGGCGCGTCTCAGTGAGCGCAGTCACACGATTTCCTTGCGCCGTTGAACAAGTGCGCAAATCGTGGAACAAGTTGACTTAAGGGGCTTTAGAAGAAGGACCAGAGGCAGAAGACGCCGCAGCTGACGCAGTGACTGCTGGACGCAATGCAGATGCAACAGGTGCTGGCAACGCCACGCTTGCGCCCGATGCACTTGAGGCAGCAACTCGAGGCTGGGTCAGCACAACAGCGGCAGGAGTTGCCGCTGAAGCGGCCGATGCTGATGCGTTGACCTGAGCAGGTTTGATCTGGGCAGTCAAAGCTGCAGCACTGGCCGACTCTGCTGGCATCAAGGCTGCAGAAGCAGGCAACGTGGGCGCGTCGGCCTGCGTTGTTTCGGGCAAGACCAAGACAGGTGGCGAGGATTCCAGCACCACAGGCTCAGCCTCGGGCCGCATCATGGCCGCAACCCCTAAGGCCGCAGCAAACAAAACCAAAATAGGTACGAAAGAAAATTTTGATTTAGCAGCTGGCTCTTCGGTATGCGTCACGGACTCAGCTGCCGTTTGCTCGCTCACCACAGCGACTGGCTCGTCCAAGATCTGTGTCGGGACTGATTTCGATGGTGCACTATGAACTTCGGCCGATAAGTCTGTCGGCTGATCTGATGGTTCATCCACATGGGATGACACACCGGTCAATGCGTCTGACTCCGCTTGGGAGACCATCACGTTTTGCGACACCAAAACCAAGGGCACATCAGGCTGAAGTGACGCAGGAATCGATGGCGCTTTGGCATCTGAGGCCGTTGCTGGCTCAGACTCTGATGGGAGATGAGCTTCAGAACTTGCAAATACCTGCTCAGGCGACAAACCGAGCAAAGTAGCTACACGCTTGGCCGCGGTAACTTTCACACCCAAACTGTAAAAGGAACTGGTTCCACCCTCTTCCAACTGCCGAATCTGGCGGATTGACATGCATGAGCGTGTGGCCAAATCACCCAGCGCCCAACCGCGTGACTCACGCGTCAGCCGTATCAAATCTCCATTGATGGCCGACTCTTGCGCTTCGATGTTCATGGCATGCAGTTGATCACAAGGCGAAGGCTGAGATCACTTGACCAACAGCAATTCGCCTTTGATGGAAGCACCCTTTTGTACCGACAGCGTTTGATAGACCACATGACCGTCCACAGAAGCCGAGGATGTGACGATCAATTCGTTACAAGTCGCTGTGCCAGAAAACTTACCTTTGATGTGCAAACTGCTGCAAGTGACCACGCCATCGACTTGACCGCGAGACCCAATCGTGAGTTCGTCCACTTGAATTTGACCGTTCAAGGCCCCTTCGACGTGGATGGCGCCCTTGGCCGCAATCTCACCGCGAAAGGAGAAACCCTCACTCAAGATAGAAGGCTTAGAAGCAGCGGTAGAAATCATGTCCATCATGGTGTTTCTTGGCGCCACAGCCGGTGCTGGTGTTGGAGTTGGTGCGGGTACTGGCGCGGCTTGAACTTCTTCTGGCACATCCGTCTCCTGGTGAGGACCAGAGACGCTCTCGCTGGGGAGGTTAATGCTGCTGGTTTTGGATTTGTTGAACATATTGAGCGGTCCGTATGACTTTTTGAGGATTGACAGGGTACCCGCCAATCAGAATTTCCAGATGTAAATGCTTGCCTGTTGAAGAAGAACCTGTGCTTCCGATATTGCCCAACACAGATTCGGTCGTCACTTTATCGCCCAACCTGACATCGATGTTGGCCAAGTGCCCGTACAAGGACTCGACGCCGTTGGTATGGCGCAGCACCACCGTGTTGCCGTACTGTTGATGATACTGGGCCAAAACCACGATACCAGGTTTAACAGGGTGAACTTTTTCATCGCCCGTTTGGCTCAGCATGTCTAAACCCGTGTGAAAGTGGGTTTGGCCTGAAATTGGATGTCGTCGGATACCAAAGTCAGATGTGACGCTGTAATTGGGTACCGGCATGGTGGTCGGCAAGGCGTACAAGACCTCACGCAAAGAACGGTTGGTCACCAACTCATCGGCCACCTTGCCCCGCAGCAAGGGGTTACCTTTGACGTCGTCCTCGAGAGTAAAACCCCCATTGGCCGCGTTTTGTTGAATGATTTTGATGATCTTCTCAGTCAAACCAGAGGAATCAAGCTGAGACTTCATGGTCACGTTTTCTTGCGATACAGCCACCATGGACGTATCCACAAAGCGACGAATGCTCATGTCACGATCACGGATGGTTTGGGCCAAGGCCACCATCTGCTCGTCATTCATCGACAAAACCTCACCCTGCTCGGCGTCGGATGCGCTGCTAAGCAATGCCCGATACACCTCTTCGTGAGAACGCTCCAGTTTTGACCGACTGATCATCAAGCTGACGCTGGTGAACAACAACACCAAAATGGCTATCAGCATGGCGCCGGATACAACAATTCCAGAGCGCACCAACATGCGCTGCACACGCGCTGTGATGTTCAGATAATGCAAATCACCGTTTTGCTCCAAGATGATGCGAGCGTCTTCGTACTGACGCGACCACCCCTCGGACACCAGTCCGGGCAGCAAGCGAGCACCTTTGATGAGTCGGCGGATGAGCATGCGCGAAGGCGGATTAGACGGCTGTTGCCGCACCGCCCATATTGATCACAGGGCCACCAGAGCCTTGGCTCAAGGTGCCTTCAATCTCGCCACCTTTTTCAATTTCAATTTCCAGGTATTGAACTTTCCCGGCAATCTTTCCGGTGGAGCGAACGATCAGACTCTTTTCACTGATGATGGTGTTGTGTAATTGGCCTCGAACATCAATGACCTTCGCAGACACACGGCCAGTGATCTTACCGGTTGGGCCGATCAGCACTTCTTCAGCCGTTAAATCCCCCTCAATCACACCGTTGATGATGGCTTTTGATGGAACCGTGAAAGTACCTTTAACGACAACGCCGTCACCAATAACAACACTTTCAAGCGAATCAGATTGATTGGACATAAAAACTCCTTCATTTGATTTTAACCAATAAAACAACAAAAACTCTAAAATCTCCAGATTTTGTTGTTTATTGGAAAAAATAAAAGTGATTCAGAGCAATGACTTAGGGTGTTTTTTGAAAGCGTTTCCTAAAAATAAACTGTGTCATTTATAAATCTAAAACCAAGACCGCAGACTTTGAACGCGAACAACACGGGGTGAATTGGTCATTGGCATCCTGCTCTTCGGGGGTCAAATACATGTCTTTGTGCTCAGGCGTTCCACTCAAGACACGGACCAAGCAGGTGCCGCAAACACCCTGCTCACAGGCAATCGGCACATCGACCCCCGCTTTGTGCAAAGCTTGAATCACGGTTTGATCTGCCCCCACCTGAATTTCTTGCCCTGAACTGGCAATCTTGACAGTGAAAGGCGCGTCCGATGCGTCATGCACCACTTGGCCACCAAAAAACTCAAAGTGCAATTGGTCTTCAGGCCAAGTCTGCGCCCGCGCTGTGGCCAACACCGCATCCATGAAGCCCTTGGGGCCGCACACATACAAATGCTGACCTGATTGAGGCTGTCCAATCAAGGTGGACAAACTCACTGGCGGATCTTGCGGGACATCGTCCCAATGGGTATGCACGCGAGACGCAAACGCTGAAGCCGAAAATCGATCGACAAAGGCCGCCTTGGTGGCTGAACGCGCAAAGTAATGCAAGGCAAATTCAGCACCGTCATTCGAGAGCTGTTCGGCCATGGCCATCAACGGCGTCACACCAATACCACCTGCCAACAGCAGGTGCTTTGTGGCATCGGTGGCCAACGGGAAATGGTTCTTAGGCGCACTGATCTCCAGCACCTGACCTTCCTTCACCTGTGCGTGGACTGCTTCTGACCCGCCCCGTGAAGCAGGATCGCGCAACACCGCGATTTGGTAACGTTGTGTCTCGCTGGGCGGGTTACACAAAGAATACTGACGTACCAAGCCATTGCTCAGGTGCACATCAATGTGTGCGCCCGCCGTGAAGGCAGGCAACACGGCGCCCTCCACAGGCAGCAACTCCAGAGAACAAATACCGTCCGCTTCGTTGCGCTTGAGCGCCACCCTCACCTTCAAGCTCTCTGCGGTCATGCCACACCTTCAACGGTCTGACCTTGCTCTTGTGCAATCAAACGCTCCAGCACACGGCGAGACTGCACACCACCGGCATCGATGTTGAGTTTGAGCAATTCGCGGGCCGGGTAGGCCAACAGATTTTTTTGCTGAAGCTGCAGCATTTCCAAATCTTCGCCAAAAATTTTGCCTTGCCCTTCTCGAATGGTTGCCGTCAGCTCTGCATCGTTGGGCTTGAATTTGCGTGCCATGCCCCAGTGGTACCAAATCGAGGTGTCGGTCTCAGGCGTGATGAAGTCCACCACCACACTTGAGGCCTTGAAGGCATCAGGCGCGTCGTAACCGCCCTTGCCTGCCAAGGCAACCCCGACCTCAATCATCACGTGACTCGGCGGCGAGAAGCGGCAAATCTGCCAACGGTCCACCGGCTGGTCGTCGGGCAGGTCGTTACCGCGCAGCGCCATCTTCCAAAACGGCGGCGCAGAAATACCTTCCATGAAGCGGCTGGTCACCACCAAGTCGCCATCGGTTTTGGTGGTGCAAGGCACTTCGTCAATCTCTTTTTGCCCAATGCTGTTGGCATGCACGTACGTCTCGTGCGTCAAGTCCATCAAGTTGTCAATCATCAAGCGGTAGTCGCAAGCAATGTGATACAGCCCGCCGCCATAGGCCCAGGCCGGGTTGTTGAAAAACTCAAACACAGGCATCTGGCTCTCGTCAGCCAACCTGGCCTCACCTGGCCACACCCAAATAAAGCCATAACGCTCCACCACCGCAAAGCTGCGGATGGCTGGGAAGCCCCGTACACGCTGTCCAGGCATAGCCACAGTTTTGCCGTCACACCCCATTTCCAGGCCGTGGTAACCACACACCAGTTGGCCTTCACGCACAAAACCCAGCGACAAAGGCGCGCCACGATGCGGGCAAAAGTCTTCCAAAGCAGTGGCTTTGCCACCCTCGCCACGGTAGAACACCATGCTTTCGTCGCAAATCTTGCGGCCCAGCGGTTTGTCTGTGAGTTCAGCCGCTGAACAGGCCACATACCAAGTATTTTTCAAAAACATATCAAGTCCTGATCTCTTGTTTCGGGTATCAAACGACGGGTTCGGCATCCACACGGGCGACGCCCAGCAACTGGTCCAGCAACTCGGGTTGGTCACGCAAGCTTTCAGCGCTGCCGCTGTACACCACCGCGCCGTGGTCGAGCACCACCGCGCGGTGGCTGATCGCCAGAATGGCTTGGGGGTGTTGCTCGACGATGATGGCCGACAGGCCTTCTTCACGGGTGATGCGTGCAATCGCACGCAGCAACTCCTCCACGATGATGGGCGCCAATCCCTCCAGCGGTTCGTCCAGCAACAGCAAGCATGGGTTGAGCACCAAGGCTCGCCCCACCGCCAACATTTGCTGCTCACCGCCCGACAGCTGGGTTCCTAAGTTTGTTTTGCGCTCTGCCAAACGCGGGAACATCTCATACACCCGCTCAGGCGTCCAAATCTGAGCACTGCGCCCCAAGCGCCCCGTGCGCGCCACAGCCGTCAGGTTTTCGTGCACCGTGAGGGACTTAAAAATGCAACGCTCTTGCGGCACCCAACCAATGCCTGCATTGGCCCGCTCATGCGAGGGCATGGCACTCAAGATCTCACCGCCCAACTCGATACGCCCACCATGCTGGCGCGTCGCACCCGCCAGTGTGTCCATCAAGGTGGTCTTGCCCGTGCCATTGCGCCCCAGCAAAGCCATGGTTTCGCCTTCAGCCAAGGAAAAGCTGACGTCGTTCAACACCACCGCCTCGCCATAACCGGCACTGAGGTTTTCAACTTTCAGCAACTCAGACATCTGCACTCTCCCCATGGCCCAAATACACCTCTTTAACTCGCGCGTCGCTGGCAATCTCTTGCGGCGTGCCCTCGGTCAGCACAGCACCATTGACCAACACCGTGATGCGGTGGGCGAAGCCAAACACCAAGTCCATGTCATGCTCTATCAACAGCACCGACACATCGCTGGGCAAAGCCGCCACCGTTTGCAGCAGCTCCTCGCGCTCACCCGCGGGCACGCCGGCCACAGGCTCGTCCAGCAACAAGACACGGGGCTCGCAAGCCAGGGCAATGGCCATCTCCAACAAACGGCGCTTGCCGTAGGCCAAATGCTCGGTGCGTTGGTTCATCACCTCACTCAAGCGGAACATCGCCAGCAATTCCTCACAGCGCGCCACCACCGCGTCGTTGCTGCCCAACACTTGCCACCACCGGTTGCCCAAACCACGCTGCTGCGACACCACCATGGCCAAAGTCTCCAGCGGCGTCATGCTGTTGAAGAGCTGGTTGATCTGAAACGTCCGCACCATGCCACGGCGCACACGCTGGTGCGGTGCCAAATGGGTGATGTCCTGACCTTCCAGGCTGATGCGGCCCTCCGTCGCGGGCAGCACACCCGTCATCAGGTTGATCAAGGTGGTCTTGCCCGCACCGTTGGGGCCAATCAAGGCGTGGCGCGCGCCACGCGTCACATTCAAGTTCACATGGTCAGTGGCGGTGATGCCACCAAAACGCTTCACCAAACCTTCAGTCTTCAAGACGATCTCTTGCGAGCTCATGCTGCACCGCCTTTCTTGGCAAACCATGTCCATGGACGAATCAGGCGCTCACGCCCCACAAGCACCAACACCACCAAGAACAAACCAATCCAAAACGTCCAGTACTGCGGGGTGATGCTCGAGATCACGTCATGCATGAGCTTGAACACCACAGCACCCATCACCCCGCCATACAACCATCCCACACCGCCAATCACCAACATCAGCATCACATCGGCTGAGCGCTCCAAAGAAAACACATCCAGCGAAGCAAAGCCTGTGGTCTGCGCCATCAAAGCACCTGCTGCACCCGCCATGGCCGCTGCAACCGTGTAGACCACCGCCAAGCGGGCATGCACGTGGATGCCAATCGCCATGGCCCGCAAGGGGTTGTCGCGCACGGCCATCAGCGTAGCGCCCCAAGGCGAATGGATCAGGCGACGCGCCAGCACAAACAACAACAACAACACCGACAGCGAATACCAAGCGGCCGTTTGCCCCATCAAGTCAAACTCGAAGCGGCCCAGCACGGGACCCAGCACCACACCTTGCAAACCATCGGCGCCGCCCGTCAACCAGTCCAGCTTGTTGGCAAGTTCCAGCAAAATCAAAGCCATGCCCAAGGTCACCATCAGGCGAGTCAAGTCGCTGCCGCGCAAAATCGTCATGGAACAGAAAGCGCCCAACCCTGTTGCAGCCAAGGTACCCACCAGCAAACCCACCAAGGGGTCAGGCATCACCAGTTTGGCAAACAGCGCAGCGGTGTAAGCGCCAAAACCCAAAAAGGCCGCATGCCCCAAGGACACGATGCCGGCATAACCCAACACCAAATCGAGCGACACACCAAACAAGGCCACGATGGCGATCTCGTTCAAGATCAAGGCATGCTGCGAAAAGCCCCAAGGCGCCACAAAAGCCGCGACCCAAAACAGCGGCTCCCAAGCCTTGAGACGTGCGGTGTTCAACAAAGCGTCACGTGCAGTCATCACTTGCCTCCTTGACGAACAAACAAACCTTGGGGACGCCAAATCAGAATCACCAGCATGAGCGAATACACAATGAATGCGCCCAACTTGGGCACGTAATACTTACCCGCCACATCGGCGATGCCCAACAGCAGAGCGGCCAGCAAGGGCCCCGTGATCGACGAGGTACCGCCCACCGCCACCACAATCAAGAAATACACCATGAACTTGAGCGGAAAAGTGGGGTCCAAACCCAGCACCTCAGCACCCAAAGCACCGCCTAGACCGGCCAGCCCTGAACCCACCGCAAAGGTGGCTGCAAACACCACATTCACATTGATGCCCAAGCCGGCCGCCACGCGCGAGTCGTCCACGCTGGCACGCAAGCGGCTGCCAAAACGCGTGGCCGACAGCACATACTGCAAACCCAGTGTCAGCGCTGCACAGACCGCGATGATGAACAGGCGGTAATGCCCCATACCCAAGGCACCGTCCCACAACTCGGTGCGGCCTTTGAGCCACTCAGGCAGCTGAATGATTTGCTGCTGCGACCCAATGAAATAGTCCACCGACGACACCGCCATGAAGGCCAGGCCAATCGAGAACAGCACTTGGTCCAAGTGCGGCTTGCTGTACATGGGGCGGTACAGCGTGCGTTCGAGCACTGCGCCCAGCAAGGCGGTCCCGACAAAGGCCACCGGCAAACACACCAAGAACGGCACGTCGTAGTGCTGCATCAGCACCACCGTCAGGTAGCCCCCTGCCATGGCAAAAGCGCCATGCGCGAGGTTGATGAAATTCATCAAACCCATCGTCACCGACAGGCCGACAGCCAGAATAAAAAGAAGCATGCCGTAGGCAATGCCGTCAAACAGAATGGTCACTTGGCTTTTCCTGGGTCTTTGACATCTTTGAGGGTCGAGAACTCTTGGTTGTAGAGCTGGCCATTCACCTTCTCCACCTTTCGGATGTAGATGTTGTGCACCGCGTCGCGGGTTTGCGCATCGATGAACATGGGGCCACGTGGGCTCTCAAAAATTTGACCCTTCATGGCATTGAGCAAGGCCTCGCCTGAGCCCGCCTTGGTGGCTTTGGCCGCTTCGTAAATCACGCGCATGCCGTCATAGCCGCCCACCGCCATGAAGTTGGGACGCAGGCCGTTGTTGGCCTTTTCAAATGCAGCCACGAACTTCTTGTTCAACGGCGAGTTGTGCGATGCCGAATAGTGGTGCGAGGTGACCACCCCCAAGGCTACATCGCCCATGCTGTTGAGAATGTCGTCATCGGTGATGTCGCCGGTGCCAATCATCTTGATGCCCGCTTTGTCCATGCCGCGCTCGGCGAACTGTTTCATCAACGCTGAACCAGCGCCGGATGGCACAAAGGCAAACAGCGCATCAGGCTTGAGGTCCCGCACCTTTTGCAAAAACGGCGCGAAGTCGGGGTTGCGCAACGGCACCCGCAAGGTCTCCACCACTTGGCCACCGTTGAACATCAGGCGGTCTTTGAAAAACTTTTCTGCGTCAATGCCTGGGCCGAAATCCGACACCAAAGTCACCACCTTTTTGATGTTGTTGTTGGGCGCCCAATCGGCCAAAGCCACCGCCGCCTGTGGCACGGTGAAACTGGTGCGCACGATATAGGGCGAGGCTTCGGTGATGCTCGATGTGGCCGCAGCCATCACCACCAGCGGTGTTTTGGATTGGGTGGCAATCGGGGCCGTGGCCAGGGCCAAAGGCGTCAAGCCAAAACCAGCCAGGACATTCACCTTGTCATTGACCACCATCTCTTGCGCAATACGTTTGGTCGCATCGGGCGCGCTGGTGTCGTCCTTGACGATCAGCTCCACCTTCTTGCCCGCCACCATGTCGCCGTTTTGTGCCATGTACAAGCGGACTGCTGCCTCAATCTGTTTGCCGGTTGAGGCGAAAGGCCCGGTCATGGGCAAGATCAAACCGATCTTGAACTTGTCTTGCGCCATGGCACTGCCAGCGCACACCATCAGGGTGGCGGCAGTCACGGCGCTCAAGAAATAACGTTTGTGCATGAGAGTCTCCTGTTGTGTATTAAAAAATCAATGGGGGCGGCGAATCAGCCGTCCACCGGGCACCGAGTCAGGACTGTGCATGGCATCGCGCAAATTGCGCTGCGCCAAGCGTGAGTGTTCACGCATGATGGCCTCAGCCCGCGCACCTTCGCGGCAGGCTATGGCCTCAAGCACTTGTCGGTGCTGGTCCTGGGCCACGATCAACATGTCACGTGCTTGCGGGCTGTTGGCTTGCGCCAGCACAAAGCCAGAAGGCGACGCGAACGGCATGCTGGCCACCCGCTCAAGCTCAGGCCTTAAAAATTCGCTGCCGCACATATCAGCCAAGATCTGATGGAACTTGCTGTTGAGCAACACATAGTTTGAAAACCCCTCGTCGCTCAGTTGGGACGGCGCCAGCACGAGATCGATCTGGTCCAAACACGTTTGGGCCTGAGCAACCGTCACAGGATCGACTCCACGCTGCGCTGCCCATTGCGCGGCCAAACCTTCCATCGCACCGCGCAACTCAATGGCATCCGCCGCATCGCGCTCTGAAAACGTGCGCACTGCATAGCCGCCGCTGGGCCAGGCCTGTAACAAACCCTCTTGCTCCAACCGCATCAAGGCGGCACGAATGGGCGTGCGAGACACCCCCAAACGCTCGGCCACGGCCAATTCGGTGATGCGTGCACCCGCGTTCAACTCGCCCGCCAAGATCATGTCGCGCAATTTGAGTTGCACTTTGACAGCCTGCGACCCACCCTCTTCTTGAGGCACCAACACCGTTGCAGCATTTGACGTGGACACATGGTTCATGGCGCGGCATTGTATACATTGAAGCTCAATTACATGCTCCAAATGATCAATACCACCCTAATCACCCGGTTTTTGTATTCAATCAGCCCATCCACCAGCCTTCGGCATGTCACCTGCGCAACTGTCTTTGAAAACCCGATGCGAGCAATCACGTCACACTTCCCACCTTGCTTATTTACAAAGATGGAGTCCCGCCATGAAACGACGCGAACTGATCGCAGCCTTGCCCCTGGGTTGGGCATTGGCCCGCACCGGCTTCGCCCAAAGCGCCTACCCCAACAAGCCCATTCGCTACATCGTGCCCGTCTCGGCGGGCGGCGGCTCCGACATGATT